>JANXPR010000117.1 GCA_025357215.1 Acidobacteriaceae bacterium
AAGTAAAGCTGAGTGGTGACGATCCGGTGATTGAATCCATCACCGCCGTCTGGCCCTCGGCCAATTTTTTCGAACGCGAACTATTTGATCTGTTTGGCATTCGCTTTCTCGGACATCCGTATCTCCGGCGCATTCTGCTGCCGGAAGACTGGGAAGGCCATCCTCTGCGCAAAGACTATCCCGTGGAGGGCTACCGGTAATGGGCCATCTAACTTCTGCTCCCGTCATTGATCCCACTGGCGAGAGGACCATGATCCTGAACATGGGCCCGCAGCACCCATCCACCCACGGCGTGTTGCGCCTGCTTCTGGAAATTGACGGCGAAGCCGTGGTGCGCATGATGCCAGACATCGGCTTTCTGCACACCGGCATTGAAAAGACTTGCGAAGCCAAGTTTTACCAGCAGGTAGTCCCGCTCACCGACCGCATTGACTACCTCTGCCCCATGGTCAACAACCTGTGCTACGTGCTGGCCGTGGAAAAACTTCTGGGACTGGAAATTCCGCCGCGTGCCGTTTGGATGCGCGTACTTCTCGCTGAACTCCAGCGCATCAGTTCGCACCTGGTCTGGCTGGGCACGCACGCCATGGATATTGGCGCCATGACGGTGTTCCTCTATTGCTTCCGCGAGCGCGAAGAACTTCTAAAGCTTTACGAGTTGGTCTCCGGACAGCGCATGATGACTTCGTACTTCCGCATTGGCGGCCTTGCGCTGGAACCACCGCTGGATTTCTTTGCCAAAACGAAGAAGTTCATTGACGGCTTTTCCGAAAAGATCGACGAATACGAGAACCTGCTCACCGGAAACTTCATCTTCATCAACCGTCTCAAGGGCGTGGCCCGGATCAATGCCGAAGATGCCCTGGCCATCGGCTTGAGCGGACCGGCGCTGCGCGCCAGTGGCGTGGACTTTGATCATCGCCGTGATCTGCCCTACTGCGGTTACGAAAATTTCAAGTTCAAGGTACCGGTTTCCAATGATGGCGACGTTTGGGCCCGTTATGTCTGTCGCGTTCAGGAACTCCGCGAGTCGCGTGAGATCTGTCTGCAAGCCCTGGCCGGCATGCCGTCTGGTCCCATCAAGGCCGACGCGCCGAAAGTCGTTCTGCCGGACCGCGAAAAGATGAAGACCCAGATGGAAGCCCTGATCTATCACTTCAAGATCGTCACGGAAGGCTTTGCCGTTCCGGCGGGCGAGGTCTATCAGGCGATTGAATCGCCGCGCGGTGAAATGGGCTATTACATCGTCAGCGACGGCACCGCCAAACCCATGCGCGTGCACATGCGCTCGCCATCGTACGCCAGCCTGCAGGCCCTGCCGCAGATGTGCGAAGGCAAGCTCATCGCGGACGTGGTGGCCGCTATCGGAAGCATTGACATTGTTCTCGGGGAGATTGACCGGTAGAGATTGGTAATCGGGTAATTTGTAATCGGGTAATTGAGCTGGCAGTACGGTGATTACGATTGAGCAGCCAGTCCGAGCAGCTTCGGGAGCGTACCAAGGCTTTTGCACTGCGTATCGTTAGACTGTTCAGGTCGCTGCCTAAGGCAACAGAGGCACAAGTAATCGGCAAGCAGCTTTTGCGCTCTGGGACGTCGGTCGCTGCAAATTACCGTGCGGCGTGCAGGGCGCGATCCAAAGCGGAATTCATTGCAAAGCTTGGGATCGTGTTGGAAGAAGTGGACGAGAGCGTTCTTTGGATCGAAATGTTAGTTGACTTGGAAATCTTGAAAAAAGAGCGGCTTGAACAATTGCTAAACGAGGCACGACAATTGACTGCCATTTTCACGGCTTCTCGGCAAACAGCGAAGCAGAAGTAAAATTACCCGATTACCCGATTTTGGCAATTTTGGCAATCTTATGGTTATCTCTGACAAACTCGACGCTTTCTTTACGGACAAGATGAAAGAGTACCCGACCAAGCGCTCTTTTCTCGTCCCCATGCTGCTCTACAGCCAGGACGAAGTCGGCTACATCTCTGACGATGTCATCGCCCATCTGGCTAAGAAGACCGAACTGACGGAACTGGAAGTCCGCAACGTGGTCAGCTATTACTCCATGTTGCGCACTCAGCCCATCGGCAAGTTCAATGTGCAGGTGTGTACCAACATCTCCTGCATGCTGCGCGGCGCTGACGATCTCTACGAACATTGCAAGAAGACGCTGGGCATCGGCCACAAAGGCACCACGGCGGACGGCGTGTTTTCGCTGGAAGAAGTTGAATGCATCGGCGCCTGCAGCTGGGCTCCGGCCGTCCAGGTGAATTACGACTTCCACGAGAATTTGACGCCAGACAAGATGAACGCGGTCCTGGACAACTATCGTAAGCGGACAAAGCAGTAGGTCAATAAAACAATTGCCAAAATTGCCATGACTGCCAAAGATTGAAGTTGGACGAAATTTGGCAACCCTGTTTTCCAGTAATTGCTCCAGCCCCGAAGGGGCGGAATGAGTTAGCCCAGCGCGGAAGCGCTGGGTTAGTAGAAAAACGATAGAGCCCCGGAGGGGCGACACAGCTTAACGGTTTTTTCGGCGTCCCGGCAAACGGCAAAACGAAACTAGCATTTCAATTTGGATTTTTTGGCAATTTGGACTTTTGGCAATTTTAGGTTTTGGCAATCTTGGCAATCTTGGCAGTGCTGGCAATTTTGGCAATTAACTTATGGCTGATCTGGTTTCTCATCCCGACGAAGTACGCGTTGTTTCCAAGCGCTTTGGCAAAGGTGCGGCTGATATCGAAACCTACCTGAAGCTGGAAGGCTATCAGGCCGTCCAAAAAGCGCTGAAGATGCAGCCCGACGAAATCATCAACGAAGTCAAGACGTCCAGCCTCCGCGGACGCGGTGGTGCCGGCTTCCCCACGGGTATGAAGTGGAGCTTTGTCCCCAAGGAATCCGCCAAGCCCAAGTACATCCTGGTCAATGGTGATGAATCCGAGCCCGGCACCTGCAAAGACCGCTTGATCCTGGAGCACGACCCACACGCGGTGATTGAAGGCGTGATGATCGCCGGTCTGGCCGTAGGCGCCCAAAAAGGCTTCATCTATATTCGCGGCGAATACCGCTACCTTGTGGACATCATGCGCAAGGCCATCACCGAAGCCTACGCCAAGGGCTATCTCGGCAAAAACATTTTCGGCAGCGGCAAGGATTTTGACGTTTACTGGCACACCGGCGCGGGCGCTTATGAAGTCGGCGAAGAATCCGCGCTCATGGAATCGCTGGAAGGCAAGCGCGGCATTCCACGCATCCGGCCTCCCTTCCCGGCCGTTGTCGGACTGTGGGGCGGCCCTACGGTGATCAACAACGTTGAGTCCATCGCATCGGTCCCGCACATCATGATGATGGGCGGCCAGAAGTTTGCCGATCTCGGCCCTCCCAAGAACGGCGGCACGCGCCTGTTCTGTCTCAGCGGACACGTCAACAAACCCGGCGTTTACGAACTCCCGCTTGGCTATCCGATGAAGAAGTTGATTTACGAAGTCGGCGGCGGCATCCCTAACGGACGCAAACTCAAAGCCGTGGTCCCCGGCGGATCGTCCACCTTCTTATTAACCGCCGAAGAAGCCGACGGCATCAATTGTGACTTTGACTCTTTCGCCAAGCGCGGAGAATTTCTCGGCTCCGGCGGCGTCGTCGTGCTTGACGACCAGACCTGCATGGTCAAGTTCGCGCTACGCGTGATGAAGTTCTACCAGCACGAAAGCTGCGGCTGGTGCATCCCCTGCCGCGAAGGCACAGACTGGCTCAAGAAGACTTTGACCCGCTTCCACGCCGGCGGCGGACTGAAAAAAGACATCGACAACATCAAGTACCTGGCGCAGAACATGCTCGGCCGCACCTTCTGCCCGCTGGGCGACGCGGCGGCCATTCCGACTATGTCTATTGTCGACAAGTGGCGCAGCGAATTTGAAGCTCATCTGGAAGGCAAGCCGTGTCCATTTGATCCCAACGCCAAGATTACGGAACTGCCGGTTTTGACGCACTAAGTTTGCAGACTAAAAACAAATGACGTCGACCACTGACAACCTGACCGCACAAAAAAACGCCCTGCTGCCGCTTCTCCGCGCCAGCCGCGAGGCCTTCCTTTCCAGTTTTTCCGGCATTTCGGAAAACGAAGCCCATGTGCGGCCCGGGCAGGACCGCTGGTCCATTCTCGATTGCGTCGAACACATCTGCGCCTCTGAGACCAAGTTGTTCAGCCTGCTCAGCGGACCTCGGCGGCCGCGGCAGGACGGAGCGCCAAATCGCGAGGAAGTGTTTCTCGCTGTCGCGGCTAACCGCAGCAGGAAACTTGAAGCGCCGGAAACCGGCCGCCCCATTGGACGCTTCGCGACACTCGCGGAAGCGCGCGCCAGGTTTGAAGCGGTCCGCGAGAGCGTGATCAGCTTTGTGGAACGAAACCAGGAAGACCTGCGGACCACTGAAGTCACGCACCCGCACGTCGTGGCCGGCGACGTCAGCGCTTACGAACTAGTCATCCTGATTGCCCGGCACGCGGAACGGCACATCGCGCAAATTGACGAGATCAAGGGCCAGATGGCCGTGCATGCAAACACAGCAGCCATGCGCTCATAGAACCAGGAGCTAACAGAAAAGGACCTATGCCCGACGTAACAATCACGGTTGATGGAAAGAAAGTCATTGCCCCGGCGGGCACGCTGCTGATTGAAGCCTGCAAAGCCGTGGGCATTGAAGTGCCCTCCTTCTGTTACTACCCCGGTCTCTCGCTTCAGGCCGCCTGCCGCATGTGTCTGGTGCGCATTGAAAAAATGCCCAAGTTGCAGACCGCCTGCACCGTGCCGATCACTGACGGCATGGTGGTGGTCACCGATTCCGACGAAGTCCGCCAGGCACGCAAGTCGATGATCGAACTCCTGCTCGGCAACCATCCGTTGGACTGCCCCGTCTGCGACGCGGGCGGCGAATGCGAACTGCAGGACATGACATTCAAGTACGGCGCCGCCGAATCGCGCTACATGGAAGGCAAGCTGCACAAAGAAGAACAGCAGTGGTCGCCGGTCGTGTTCTTTGACCGTCCGCGCTGCATCCTGTGCTACCGTTGCGTGCGCGTGTGCGGTGAAGCCATGGACGTTTCCGCCCTCGGCGTTCAGCTCCGCGGTTCGAGTTCGGTGATTGCCCCCAACAAACAAGACCATCTGGAGTGCGAAGAGTGCGGCATGTGCATTGACATTTGCCCGGTCGGCGCGCTCACCTCCGGTTCCTACCGTTACAAGACGCGTCCTTGGGAAATGAAGCACGTGGGCACCATCTGCACCCACTGTGGTGACGGATGCAAAACCACGCTCGGCACCCGCCGGTCGGACACCGGCATGGAAATCGTCCGTGGCGATAATCGCGACAAGAACGGCATCAACGGCGACTTCCTGTGCATCAAGGGCCGTTACGCATTCGACTTCACGGACCACAAAGACCGCCTGCGCCAGCCGCTCATCCGCAAAGATGGCAAGCTTGTCCCCACCTCGTGGGAAGAAGCTATCGACTATGTGGGCAAACGCCTCAAGGAAATTCGCGACGGCAAAGGTGGCCAGTCGATTGGCGTGATTGGCTCCAACCGCACCACCAACGAAGAAAACTATCTGTTGCAGAAGTTCGCGCGCATGGTTCTGGGCACCAATAACATCGATCATCACCGCACAGCGGATTTCACCGCATTCGCGCGCGCACTCGCCGGAAAAACCAATGCCTCGGCCACCATGCGTGATGTTGCCAACGCACCGGCCATTCTGCTCATCGGCAACGATCCCACGGAACAGCATCCGCTGCTGGCCTGGAACATCCGCAACAACATTCGCCTTAATAACGGCAAACTTTATGTCGTAAATTCGCAGCCCATTAAGCTGCGTCGCCAGGCCGCCACCTTCGTTCAGGTCGGTGCAGGCAAAGAAGGCAAGATCGCCGCGTTCCTCAATGGCGACGATACCGCCGCCGGCTCCTTGACTAGCTCCAACATCACCAATGAAACGCTCAAGAAGCTGCGTGACGACCTGAAAGCCGCCAAAGACCTGGTCATTATCTTCGGATCTGAAGTTCGCGGAGCGGACGTTGCCACCCTGGTCAAATTCGGGACCGGGATCAATGCCAAATTTATCTGCCTGGGTGACTACGCCAACTCGCGCGGCGCGGCCGACATGGG
>JANXPR010000175.1 GCA_025357215.1 Acidobacteriaceae bacterium
ACAAGGATGCCGTCAATTTCGTTGCGCTGGTTGAGCTCGTGCACCATCTTGAGCAACTCGTCCGTGGAGACCGTGTCGGGCGGCGTGATGTGCTCGCTCAGCATTCCGAGTTCTTTGCACGTCTTCACCTTGTTGCGGACGTAAATTTCCGACGCCGGATTATGTCCGGCAAGAATCACCGCCAGTCCGGGACGGTGCCCCGCCGCCGTAAGCCTCTGCACCGCTTCGCCCGCTTCCGCTTTGATTTGCGCGCCGATCTTGTTGCCGTCAAGGATTGTGGCCGTGGTTGTGGTAGTGGTCATGGGATTCAGGTTTATAGTAAACCGCTTTGGAACTGCCCGCAAAACCGACTTTCACCACAGAGGAGGCAGACGAGCGCAGAGCGACAAAAAGCCAATCACAAAAGGACAAGAAGGTTCACGCAGGGGCGCGACACCAGCCGGCTATTAAATTGCCGAGCACTTTAGAGATAAAGATGAAAGAAAGAGCTGTCAGGTACGAGGGCTCAAGTTGAGTGCAGTCACACTGGCGGCAGCAGACAGTGAATTTAGTGAGATCCAGAAGGCCCGTCATCAACGCCCCACTCAACCTTCGTGGTCCTTCGTGTCCTTTGTGGTTATGTTTTCCGCGGTGTTCCTCTGCGTCCTCTGTGGTAAATGGGTTTCTCAAGCTAAAATTACTGGCATGATGCTGAAAGCCGTACTCGACATGCTGGCTTGCCCGGTAGAAACGTGCCGCAAGCCGCTCACCCTGGCCGCCGACGAGAAATCCCTGCAATGCACCGGCTGCGGACGCGTGTATCCGGTGCGCGATGGAATTCCGATTTTGCTGGTGGAAGAAAAACCAAGCAATTAGCAACTGGCCGGACTAAAGCGGTCCCGCTTGCGCAGAGGCAACCGTGAACGCTCGGTAGAAACGAAAATGCTTGGAGCGGCTTTAGCTGAGCCAATTGCCAATTGCTAGTTGTCAATTGCTCGCGATCAGCTGTGATTCGTCCCGTTCAGATCCAGCGTCTTCAGATACTCCGCGAATTGTTTTCCCATGTCTTCGCGTTTCAACGCAAATTCCACGGTAGCTTTCAGGAAGCCAAGTTTGTCGCCGGTGTCGTGGCGTTTGCCTTCAAAAGCGTAGCCAAAGATCTTTTCGCCGGATTGCAACAGTCCGCGCAAGCCGTCAGTCAATTGCAGCTCGCCGCCCGCGCCTTGCTGGGTGTGTTCCAGGACCTCAAAAATTTTCGGCGTAAGGATGTAGCGGCCAATAATCGCCAGGTTGGAAGGAGCGTCTTGCAGCTTGGGTTTTTCCACCAGGTTTTTCACTTCAGAAAGCCGGGTGTCGAATTTACTGGCAATGGGTTTCGCGTCCAGCACGCCGTATGAAGAAATTGCCGGACCGTTGATTTCCATGGCGGCAATCACCGAAGACTGGGTTTCTTCAAAAACTTCGATCATCTGCTTCAGCACCGGCTTTTTGGCGTCGATCACGTCATCGGCCAGCAGGACGGCGAAAGGCTCGTCGCCGACCAGTTCGCGGGCCATGAGCACGGCGTGCCCCAGTCCCAGAGCTTCTTTCTGCCGGACGTAGGCCACGTGCATCATGTCGGAAATTTGCCGCACCACGGCCAGCAGTTCGGTCTTGCCGCGTTCTTCCAGCATTTTTTCCAGTTCGTAACTGGTGTCAAAGTGGTCTTCAATGGCTGTTTTGCCGCGTCCGGTGATGATGATGATCTGGTCGCAACCCGCCGCCATGGCCTCTTCCACGCCATACTGGATGATGGGTTTGTCCACCAGCGGCAGCATTTCTTTCGGTTGAGCTTTGGTGGCGGGAAGAAAACGGGTGCCCAGTCCGGCGGCGGGAAATACGGCCTTGCGAACTCGCATTTTCATGCAAATAGTCCTGAGTTAACTCTGATGTAAAAGTGAAATTCTAGCACCAGCCTATAAACAACGCTGTTCGCTTTGCTCAATGGGTTGCTGCTGCTCGCAACAACCCTGGTTCTTAAATTGAAACTCACACCGTCACTCATATAGCCTATTCGGCATCTAAGGAACCATATGATGACCGCAAAGCAAGCCCGATACTTCTCATGCGCAGCGGCGGTTCTTGCAGTATTGGCGATCTCCAGCGTCGCCCAAGCCCAGAGCAGGGCGCCCAAGCCCGGCCGCGATCCCATTATCGGCAAGTGGAAGCTCGATGCCAAGAAGTCACGTTTTCTTGATCCCCAAACCCGCATCTCCTCCATGACGCGCGTTTACTCCGTGGATGGCGACGCGATCAAAGTCTGGTGGGACGCACATCCGGCAACCGGCAAAGCCGTGAGCCACACCTTCGTTTCAAAGTGTGATGGTTCGGTGGAACCCGCGTATGACGCGGCGCAGATCAAGTGCGAATACAAGAATCGTTTCTGGGTGAACGGCGAACTGATGGACGAAAACGATCCCGCGCACAAGTATTACAGCCGCGTGGTCGCGCCGGATGCAAAGTCCATGAAGATCATCTGGTTCGCTGATCCTGAGCGCAAGCAGCTGAAAGAAGTTTTGCTGTTTGATAAAGACGAAACCGGCAAGAAGAAATAATTTTCTCCTTGCCGGCCTTTAATTTCCCGCGAAATCTGACTGAATCTCGATAACTACGTTTACAGCACCGGACTATCGTCTCCGAGCATTACTTTTCGCACCAGCTTTACCGGCGGAAATCCCTGCTTAAGAAAATCGTTGTGGAATTCTTCCAGGGAAAACTTGTTCCCCATCTTCTTCTTGTAGTCGTCGCGGAGCTTCAGGATTTCCAGCTTGCCCAGCGTGTAATAAAGATACGTCGGGTCGGACGTGCCGCGTCGCGTTTCACGCAATCCGTTGATGTGGGACTGGTAGCCTTCCTTCTGGAAGAACTCCACGCCCTCGTCGAAGGTCATTTTGCCGGTGTGCATCTGTATGCCCACGATGAATCGAGCGTTGCGCAGCAGGGCATCTTGCAGCTGGCCCAGGCGGAGCTTCAGAAACGCCGTGTCGTGGTCGGCGTCCGTGCCAGGAGTGCGGCCATAGCCTTCGTCCAGCATCATCTGTTCGGAATAGTGCGCCCAGCCTTCCGCGTTAGAGCTGCAACCCAGCAGTTTGCGGACTTTTGACGGAGCATCCGGCACCCACAGAAATTGTGTGTAGTGGCCCGGATAAGCTTCATGCACGGCCGTGGAAATAATGGTGCCGCGGTTGAACCCGGCCATGTGTTCTTCCACTTCCTTGGCCGACCAGGTTGGTTCCGGCAGCGTGACGTTGAAATAGGCTTCCTTGGCTACTTTCTCGAACGGACCGGGCGTATCCATGCTGGCGAAAGTGAGCGCGCGGGCGAACGGCGGCGTCTCTTCAATGATCGGCAGGACTTCAGACGGCAATTTCACAATGTGTTTTTGTTGCAGAAAATCTTTCAGTCCGCCCAGCGTATCGCGGAACGATTGCAGCAGTTTGTCCGGATCAGGATGGTCTTTCTCTAACTCCGCCAATATTTGCTGCGGCGTCTTGCTGGGATCGATCTTGGCCGCCGCGTCCTTGAACGCCTGCTGGTTCAGCCGCAGGTTGGCCATGCCGATGTCCAGCAGCCGTGGCAGCGGGATGTCCACCATCTCGTCATAGAGCAGCTTCTTGCGGTAGTTGTCGGCGCCAATGCGGAATTCGCCGTGGGCGCGCGGCTTCAAGTCTTTTTTCATCCACTCGCCGTAGCTTTTGAGTTCGTCCATGACCTTGGCATTGGTAGCGGCAAATTCCTTGA
>JANXPR010000367.1 GCA_025357215.1 Acidobacteriaceae bacterium
GAAGCCTGATCGGGAGCCTGAGTTGAGGCCGGTTGCGACTGTGCCGCCGGCGGCTGCGCAGGTGACGGTTGCGAATTTTGGGCGGCGGAGATATTGGCAAAAACAAACCCAAGAAGAATGGTGGTGAGAACGCGGCAGAGATGTTTCTGCATTTTGAACGCTCCTTACCCTGGTGAAACAAGTACCCAAAGGAAAGACAAGCAGCACGTGGATACTGCGTTGGCACAGCCACATGTCTATCAGCGGATAGTTTACCAAAAAGATAAGTAGAGGAGCCCGTTAATATAACGCCGATGAACGGCCCCAGGCTGGCAGTTCAACTAAACGCAAGTCTTCGGATTTGCCACGCGATTCGTGCAACCTAGAAAGCTCAGGGCTTCTTTTCAGATGGCGTACCGGTAGTGGCCACCGAAGGCGGAGGCACGGTGACCGCGGCGTTCGCCGTACCGATCAGACCAGTACGGTTGTCGCGCACGCCCAGACGCACCAGATAGTCGCCCGGAGGCAAGTCCAACTGTTGGCGACAAGGGAAGAAGCGCGCCAAGATCTGCTTGTAGTCGTCCTGCTTAAGCTTGGCGGTGGTGGTGTTGCCATGCAGGTAAACGGACTTTCCATTTTGAAAGACCTGGACGGCGCAGTCCACGCTGCCGTATTGCAATCCGTCATCCTTGAGTTCAAAGCTGAGGGCCTGTGGCTCAATCATGTAATTGACGGTGATTTTGTTGTTGTTTGTTTCCGACGGCGGATCGACCGAAGCGCGGAACGTGAGCGCCGTGGCCAGCGGTGAATTCGGACTCAGGGCCTGGCCAAAATCCTGGGCCTGCTGCTTGGGATCAAGCTTGGAGTAGGCCATGGGCTCAACGGAATAGTATCCCAGGCGGTAGTGCAGCTTCACGCCGGGACGGTTCGAGTTCACGCTGATGTGGCGGAACTTGCCGTTCCAGTCTTTGTTATCGGGGTAGTAGCCCAGAGTGTAATAGGTTGATCCGTCTTCCACGCTGTGGCGGATCGCGGCTTCAAGATTGTTGGTGTTGTAAAAGGCGCGTCCGCCGGTCTGCTCGGCGATGGTGTTCATGGAATTGTGCGCGCTCAAGGCTTCGTCCGCGGAAGCTTTGTATTCCTCCGCTACGTCAACGCCGCGATGTAAATCTCCGCGAGTGCTCGACGACCTTGCCGCACGGCCCAAGTCCAGACCGCTGCTGTCTTCTTTCCGGAGCTGGGAGTAAGCATCGTCGTTGATCAGGGTGTGAGCGTCCACCGGATAAACAGCCACCTGCGCTTCACTCAACATGGTGGCCATGCGTTCAATATCCGGCGTGTAGTTGCGTTCAGCGTTCTTGGCTGTACCGGCAATGTCGCGGTTAACCAGTTCGGTGAAGAAAGTGGAAGGGAAACTTTCTGAAAGCCAGATCAGGTTCTTGCGTCCGGGATAGCCGGACAAAGTGCGAGCCAGGGCTTTCATCGCGTTGATGGTCATATCCAGGCGCATGTCGGTCTGGCTGGCGGAGTTGTCTTCTTCAAACACGCGCACGCGTTGCAGCACTTCGCCCAGTCCCAGTTCGAGCATCGCGGCGGCAACAGGATTTGTGTAAGAAGCCGGTTTTCCTCCGACAAGGTTTTCCTGCAACGGCGTGGAATGGTCTTTGCTTTTCTTGATGGCGGCCTTGAGTAAATTGGGGTCGCTGGTGAAGTCTTGCAGAAGGATAAGCTGGCCGCCCAGAGCGTACACGGCTATGGGTTGTCCGGCAGGAAGTTTTTCCAGAAACTTCAGCATCTGTTCGCGCAGAAAAGTCTGGTTGGCGGCGCGGGTGTTCAGAATATCCACCAGCAGGACGTTGAGCGCGCCACCTTTGCGGTACTTAGGAGCGTTGGTTACAAAGTTCGCGGGCACCGGAGCAGCGCTGGCAACCTGAGGTTCTTCTTCTGGATGGTGGAAGCTGAATACCCGGACTTTTTGGTCGCGCCCATCTTCCTGCAATTTGAAATCTTCCGTTGTCAGGTTGGTGACTGGCGCGCCTTTCTGGTCGGTGGCGACTACGTCCACCACAACCAGACGCGTGGTTACGCGGAGCACGGTAGAAGACTGGGCGGGAGCTGGAGTTGTGGCCGTCTGCGACTGCGAAGCCGCCGGGTTTTGCGGCTGAGAATCTGTTTGCGATCCGTTCTGAGCGGGAGAGCTAAGGGTAAGAACCAGGCCAAAAGAAATTACGATGACCACGCGGAAGAGATGCTTCTGCATCTTGAACGCTCCTTAAACGGGCAGAAAGAAGACGGGCAGTATGTTGGGCGGACAAGGCCCAAGCAAGCCCGGACGATCCCAGGCTAGTTTAGCAACTAGTTTGCAAAACGATAAGTACCGGCGACTCGGGTGATCGATCCCAGCATGCTTTATACGCGCATGGCAAATAACCCCGATAAAAGTTAGCGTGCCGGTTCGGGCAGCCGTAAGTCCACACCGTTGGCTTCGTTCGTTTTCTGCGTCGCGTCGCGGTCAATGTCGGAGAGCGAATAGCGTTTTGCCGAGTTCTCCGAGAAGATCCACAGGGATTGTCCGGAGATCGCGTAGTTCTGCGCGGTCATGCGGCGGCCGTCGCGGAAAATGAAAGTTACCGCGCTGGCCGGGATCGCCGCGGACATAGACCTGCCGGGCTGCGCGTTCTGAGAAGGAGACTGGCGGTTGTCGCGCTGGGCGTCCCGCCGATCTTCCTGCTGATCTTCGCGCATATCCTGCACTTGTTCGGCAAGGCTGCGAACTTCCGATTCCAACGCAACGTTATTGCTGCCGTCGTAATAACCGGCCGGAGGCGGCGGAGCATAGTAGTCAGGATAGAAACCCGGATATCCCGGATAGAATCCGCCATAGAACGGCGCGCCTATGAACAGACCACCGCCGAAAAATGACGAGCGGCAGGGGAAGAAGCCGAAACAATCATTGAAGAAAACCGGGCCACGTCCAAAGCGCCGGAAGCCACCGCTGGAGAACGGGCGGCCGAAGGATACAAATCCGCTGGAATGACCAAAATTGCGGAAGCCCATGGAACGTCCAGTACGGACGACCGGGCCGGAGGCAAAGCCACCGCCACGGAAACCTGAACCGCGAAAT
>JANXPR010000218.1 GCA_025357215.1 Acidobacteriaceae bacterium
ACTGATGGTGAGTTTGTGGGAAGTCCATGACCAGAGCACGGCGGAGTTCATGCGGGACTTTTACGGGGCGTACCGCGAGTCCGCGAATAAAGCCCAGGCATTACGGACGGCGGTTATCAATCTAAGGAAAAAGAGGCCACATCCTTACTTTTGGGCAGCGTTTTGCCTGGTAGGAAAGTTTTCTTAAGTTATATGTAAAGTTAGGTAAAGTTCAAAACTTCTATATTTTTAACCCTGCTTCTGACTCTTCTATTACAGAAGCAGGCTCATCCGTCGACTGCTAAAGAGGGGGACACGGACCCGGAAGCTGTGTCCCCTTCAGATATTTAAGACGAAGAAAAGATATGCCACTATCCGCGCGCCATTTCGATATTACTGAGTGGGCAGATTATTCCCGCCGCTTGGTATCCCCAGAGCAGCAGACCCAGATGCTGGCCCATCTTTCTTCTGGTTGCTCTAAATGCGAGAAAATTGAGCTGTTATTCGGCAAATTTGCGGTGGTTTGTGCCCGCGAAAGCGCCTACGAAGTTCCCGAGGTTGCGGAGCGGCAAGTGAAAGCTCTGTTCAGTATCAACCGCCCGGAACGGCGTTCCGCCCTGCAGCGTGTGTGGGGTGCATTGGTTTATGACAGCGTGAATGATCCCCAACCGGTCGGAGTCCGGGGCACGCACCAGATTAGCCGTCAGGTGCTGTTCCATGCAGGTGATTACTCCGTTGACCTGCGCTTTGAGCATGAACAGGGCTCAGCCAGCATGGTGCTGGTCGGACAGATTTCGAACCAGAAAGCCCCAGAAGATCTCATGGCAAATATGCCAGTGATCTTGCTGGCCGGAAAGCGCGAAGTGACCCGGTCCCTGAGTAACTCGTTCGGCGAGTTCCAGATGGAATATGTCCCTGAAACTGATCTCCGTTTGCTGGTCCCAATGGAAAGTCGCGGCCAGGAACTGGAAGTGGTTCTGGGACGGGCACCGCAAGCGTAGTTGGGTTGGAGCCAGAAACAAAAAATTTGTTGCTTGGAATCCCGATTCTTATGAGGACTCTGCGTCTTATCGTTATTCTCGGCGCCTTGTTGGCGCTGTCTCTGCCTGTGTTCGGGCAGAGCAGCTACATCCTCACGGTTTCCCCCGCCAACGCCTCCGCGGTTATCAGCAAGCACGGCCTGCAAGTAATTAAAGAACTGTACGACGGTCCGATCTGTGTTTACCTGGTCACTTCTCCTTCCGCTGACGTTGCTGGCGTGGAACTTGAAGTGGAAACCGATACCACAGTCGTGGGTTTTGAAGCCGAACAGAAGGCCCTGCTTCCCGAAAAAAGCCAGCTCACGCAAACTTCGCTGACGCAGTCCACCGCGGGCATTCTGGATTTCTTCCTGAATCGCGCTCCGGTAAGCTTTTTTGGGAGCACCGTACCCACGTATTACCTGACCCAGCCGGCAACCGCGGTGATCCGCCTGAATGACGGACGCACGGCCACCAACCTTACAGGACGCGGCATTGTAGCCATCATCGACACAGGCGTTGATTTGAACCACCCGCTGCTTTCCGCGGTGTTGGTGCCGGGCTACGACTTTACCCGCGATATTCCTTCCGCCTCTGAATTCGCTGACCTGAACCCCACGACCGTGGCGGCTTTGCAGCAATCGACGGCGGGAATTCTGGATGCCAACAACGTTTACATTCTGAACAACGGCACGGCGGCATTCCTGAGCCAGTCCACCGCGGGCATTCTGGACCAATCCACGGCGGGAATTCTGGACGGAATCGTCGGACCTCTTCCTGAAGACTTCGGACACGGCACCATGACCGCCGGCGTTGTGCACCTGGTGGCGCCTTCGGCCAGCATCATGCCGCTGAAAGCTTTCCGTGCGGACGGCAGTTCAAATCTGTCAGACATCGTACGAGCCATTTACTACGCGGCCGATCATGGCGCCAACGTGCTGAGCATGAGCTTCAGCATTGGCCAGTCGTCGCGCGGCCTGCAGGCAGCCATTACCTACGCCCTCAACAAAGGCGTCACCGTGGTCGCGGCATCCGGTAATGACGGTTTGAAGACACTGGTCTATCCGGCCAGCATCGGCGGCGTGAACGGTGTTGCTTCCACCACGAATTCAGATGTCCGCAGCAATTTCTCCAACTACGGTTCGGGAGTCGTGGACATGGCGGCTCCGGGTGAAGGCATCATCACCAGCTATCCTGGCGGAAACTACGCCGCGGGCTGGGGCACTTCCTTCAGCACTCCCATGGTTGCCGGCGCAGCAGCATTGGTAATTCAAGCCAAGCCGCTCAGCAAGCCGGGTGACGTCTTGAACGCGCTCTCAAAAGCCAAGCCGATCGGCAGCGATATGGGTTATGGACGCCTTGATCTCTTCCAAGCTCTCACGAACTTGGTGGGAAGCACCAGCACCACTTCCTCCGGCACCAGCGGCACCAGCACCACCACCACGAGCACCAGTGGCAGTACAAGCGGCGGACCCGCCAAGATCTAGTCCCTTCTGATTAAGCACATAACTCCACCCTCATCAGGGCCTTGCGCTGAATTAATCAACCTAATTTGAATTTATTAGCGTCTTTAATTCTGGGGTAACTTTTGGGTATACCAGGGGACGAAATTGGCCCCGGAGCACCCGCCTCTTTCCCCGTTTCATCCGTGGATAACTCTTGCTATTGCTAGATATTTGAAAATAAAACCGACTATTTACTGGCACTTAAGAAGATTCTAAGCTATATCTGCTGCTTGATTGTAAAGTTTGTCCAAATTCCCGCCGCTTCACTCCTTTGAACCGTTACATCCCGCGAACATTAAAACCGCAAGCGCTGGAATTTTTTATGGCTATACTTGTCTCGCATCGGGCAAAGCCTCGGGTGACGGACCCATAGGCGTATTTTCGGGAGTCGCGACGGAAAACGACTGCCGGGAAGTAGATTCAAAGTGCATGTTGAACAAAAGACTATTTAGATCGGTGATTTTTAGCGTCTTCTTTCTGGGAGCAGTGTCACTTCTGGCCCAGGACAAGTTCGTCCTGGTTACGGCTCCTTCCAATGTGAATGACGTTTGCGGACGGCACGGGCTAACGCCTGTGGCGCAAGTTGCCAGTACTTCATCCGCAGGGGTTTATCTGGTTTCCACGTTTTCCGTGGATCCCTCCATCACCACGGATTTGACGGTGGCCAGTTTCGAACCGAACCGAAAGCTGGGAGTACCCGAGCTTTCCGGCGCCACCACGGCCAGCCTTACGCAATCCACGGCGGGTATTTTGGACGGGTTGCCGGGGCGTTCCGCGGTCCAGTATTTCGGCTCTGCCGTGCCCAGCAATTACGTAGTCCAGCCAGCAACCGCGTTGCTGAAAATGGACGGCCGCACATTGGCCAATCTTTCCGGAGCGGGAATCATGGTCGCCGTGATTGATACCGGCGTTGACGTTAACCATCCTGCTCTCAAGGGCGTTCTGGTTCCGGGTTTCAATTTCATTGCGAACAACACCTCGGTTTCTGAGTTGAATGATCTGGGTGGAAACCAGGGAGCCTCCCTTACGCAGTCCACGGCCGGTATCCTGGACGGCAACAATCTCTACATCATGAACTCGTCGACCGTAGCGATCCTGTCGCAATCGACCGCTGGCATTCTGGATGGTCCGCCCAAAGCTTTCGGACACGGCACCATGACGGCTGGTCTGGTCCATCTGATCGCTCCAGCGGCCAAGATCATGCCGCTGAAGGCCTTCGGCGGCGACGGTAGTTCCGATCTGTTCAATATCATTCGTGCCATCTACTTCGCGGTGGACCACGGCGCCAACGTGATCAGCATGAGCTTTGAGATCGGCCAAAGCTCGCCCGCCTTGCAAAACGCGATTAACTATGCGTTGAACAAGAACGTGGCCCTGGTGGCTGCCTCTGGAAACGATGGGCAGCAGATCATGGTTTATCCGGCGGCGTACAACAAAGTGATCGGCGTGGGATCAACCACTAACAAAGATGCCAAGAGTTCCTTCACCAACTTCGCGACCAATGCGATCTACGTTGCGGCGCCGGGTGAAGGCGTGATTTCAACTTATCCTGGCGGCAACTATGCAGCCGGCTGGGGCACGTCTTTCAGCGCTCCTCTGGTGGCCGGTGAAGCGGCTCTTATGTTGCAAGCCAAACCGGGGATGCATCCGGGAGACGTAGCCAACGCAGTATCACACGCTTTGGCGGTCCAGCAGATGGGCCACGGCCGCGTTGATATCTGCCAGGCGCTGATTGGCTTGAACCTGGGTTCCTGTCCGGCTGGCACGGCGGTTTCTACCAGCGGCAGTACACCCGGCGGGTCGACTGCTCCGTAAAAGAATGTGACAGCAATTTGATTTTGTTCGACGCGATGAGCTAAAAGCCCCACCTTAACCGGTGGGGCTTTTTGTTAGAAACGGTTAAGCCGAGCGGGTTTGGTAACAGCGTTCTAAAAGCTGCCGGCTCCCATTTGCGCGAAGCGCCGGAAGAAACTGTCAGGCTTCCATTGCGGACGGCGGTCCTGGTTCGCCAGCCGCACGGTAAGAGCATGAATCATTTCTTCGTACTTGGCGGCCGCGGCCAGGTCCACCGGCTGGTCCAGATCGTCAGACGGCGCGTGATAACGCTGGGTCAGCCAGTCCTTGAATATCTTCTGTTCAGGCGATCCAATCTCAAAGCCCACCTTCATGGCCAGCGCGGGAATTCCATGGCGGATAAAGTTGTACTGGTCGCTACGGATGAACGAATTTCTCAACGGCTCCGGATCAGGTTGCACACGCAGTCCCAGGGCTTCTGCTGTTTCGCGCGCGCGGTCGCCCACGTCTGATTCCGCTAGTCCGTAAACGGTAAGGACTTTCAACGGAACGATGGGCAAAAACATGTCAATGTTGATGTCGGCGATCATGGATCCGGGCTTCACCGTTGGATGCGCCGTGAAATAACGCGAACCCAGCAGACCTTTTTCCTCGCCGGTAACAAAAACCAGTAGCACTGAGCGGCGCAGTTTTTCCGGCGATTTTTTCAGCGCATCAGCTAGGTCGAGCAGCACGGCGCAGCCGGAAGCGTTGTCCATGGCGCCGTTGTAGATGCG
>JANXPR010000276.1 GCA_025357215.1 Acidobacteriaceae bacterium
GGCTCCGGCCCCAGCTCCGGCGGTTGTCAGCCAGACTCCGGCGCCTTCACCAAGTGCGGGGCCGAAGAACGCCGGATCGAAAGCCACGGCCCCTCCGGGTCCGCAGCCAAAACCGGCGCAACAGCCGGAAAAAGCCGATCCTGTTCCGGCCGTAATTGCAGAGGCCGAGAAGGCCTACCAGTCCGGCGTGGAAGACGCAAAGGCCAGCCATCCCGACGCCGCAAAGCAGGACTTCGCTCACGCCCTGGACATCCTGGCCAACAGCCCGGTTGCCATGAAAGCGGATGAACGCTTGCAGGCTGAGTTCGACAAAATTACTGACGAAGTTACCAAGCTGCAAGCTGCGGCAGTTAAGCCCGGGGACGTTCAGGAGGAGACGCCTTCCGAACCCGCGCCCATAGACGAAGCCAACATGGTGGCGCCTCCGGTGGATCCCAATGTGAAGGCCAAGGCCGAAGCCAATCTGACGCGGACCGAGTCCGATCTACCGCTGATGATCAATGACTACGTGGCCGGTTACATCAGCTACTTCAACTCGCGGGGACGCGGAACCTTTGAAAGCGCTCTGGTACGCTCCGGCCGCTATCGCGACATGATTCGCCGCGTGTTCAAGGAAGAAGGCGTTCCGCAAGACCTGATCTATCTGGCGCAGGCCGAATCCGGCTTTAAGCCCCTGGCCCTTTCGCGGGCACGTGCTCGTGGCATGTGGCAGTTCATGTCCAGCCGCGGCGTAGGCTACGGATTAAGGCGCAACTTCTGGGTTGACGATCGCCAGGATCCGGAAAAAGCTACACGCGCCGCTGCGCGCCATCTCAAGGATCTCTATAAGCAGTTTGGCGACTGGTATCTGGCCATGGCGGCGTACAACTCCGGCCCGGGAAACGTTCAGCAAGCCGTCCGCCGCACCGGATATGCCGACTTCTGGGAGCTCTACAAACGCGACGTGTTGCCGCGTGAGACCAAGAACTACGTGCCGATCATCTTGGCCATGACCATCATGTCCAAGAATCCAGTGCAATATGGTTTGGACAGCGTCCAGCCGGAGCCGGCCGAACAGTACGACACAGTTAAAGTCGATTACTCGGTTGACCTGCGCCTGGTCGCCGACTGCGTGGACGCGCCAGTGGACGCCCTGGTGGACTTGAACCCCAGCCTGCTGCGGCGCACCACGCCCAAAGACCAGACGTTTGATCTCCACATTCCAGCGGGTACCAGAGAAAAGTATGAAGCGGCCATCGCTGCCGTGCCGGAAGACAAGCGGACCGCGTGGCGTTATCACCAGGTGGAAGAAGGCGACACGCTGGCGGCCATCGCGAAAAAATACCGCACCACCGAACGCGCCATCACGCAGGCCAACAACCTTGAAAGCAACACAATCGCGGCTGATACCAAATTGGTAATCCCTGTGACGGCGACCGCCGCTGGCGTCGGCAAAATCGTGTATTCGAAATATCCCACCCGGTACAAGACACATACCGGTGATACGGTACAGACCGTGGCGGAAGATTTCGGCGTGCCTCCGGACCGCTTGAAACGCTGGAACAAGCTGAAAGGAAACAGCTTAAGTCGGGGGCGCTTTCTGGTGGTTTACAAGCCCTTGGGGCCAGGTGAGCCGGATCGCCCGCCCGTGCGACGCCATAAAAAGACCGCGAACACTGCGGCCAAGCCTACGGCCCAGGCTCCGGCTGCAAAAAATAACAAAGAAAGTATCCAAGCCCGTTCGCAGTGACTTGATTATTCGCGCGGCGCGTTGCACACTGTCTCTCGCGCGGAGTTGACACGCAATTCATGGTACTTGTTATAATCCGCGCCTGTTGAGATGGCGCGGGAGAGAAGTAGAAGCGGCCCTAATTTCTGGAGGAACTATGAGCTTTTACGATGAGACCCTCAAAGCACGGCATGAGGATGACATGGACGACGATTACAGCGATGTCGGCAGCTTCGGCAGCAGTTCCATGGAAGAAGACTACGAAGAAGAAGAAGAAGAGTCGATAGGCGCTGAAAGCGCCGGCAACACTGCCATGGGGGGCGGTGAAACTTCAGCTCCCAGTAAGCCGGCCCCTGCCCGTAGTTCCGGAGGCGGTGGCGGCGGTAAAAAGAAGGCGGCCAAAAAGCCTGCCAAGAAGAAGAAAGCTGCTCCCAAGAAAAAAGCAGCCAAGAAAGCCGCTAAGAAAAAACCGGCGAAGAAAGCCAAGAAAAAAGCTGCGAAAAAGGCTACGAAGCCAGCCAAGAAGGCCAAAAAGAGCGGCGGCAAGAAAAAGAAAAAGAAATAATTAAGCCAGCCGTTGAAGATTAGTTTGTGAGCACAGAGGCCGCGCATCGTCGCGGCCTTTGGCTTTTTTTTGAAGCTTGCGCTTGACAGCTCTCAAAAAACACAGTGAAAAAGGGCGGCCATTCCGGCTGCCCCTTTTTGTTTATTTTGTGAGCGCGCTTTTAAGCGTAGATGCCGCGCAGTTTAATGGTGTGGGCCACCCGGCTGATGGCTAGCATGTAAGCGGCAATGCGGTTGTTTACGTTGTGCGTCTCGGAGAAATGCACCACGTCTTCAAACGATTCCTTCAGGATAAACTCCAGCTGTTCGTTCACTGCGGACTCTTTCCAGAAGTAGCCCTGACGGTCCTGCACCCACTCAAAGTAGGACGCGGTAACGCCGCCGGCGTTGGCCAGAATGTCCGGGATGACGAATACTTTTTTGTCCGCCAGAATGTCATCGGCTGCCGCGGTGGTGGGACCGTTGGCGCCTTCGCAGATGATTTTGGCTTTGATGTTGGCTGCGTTCTGGCTGGTGATCACGTTTTCGGTTGCGGCGGGAATCAGGATGTCGCATTCGGTGATCATGAGTTCCTTGGGATCAGCCGCTTCCGCCCCGGTGAACCCGACGATGCCGTTCTTGTTGTTGCGATCGCGGAATTCCAGCAGCGCGTCAATGTCAATGCCCTTGGCGTTGTAGAGGCCGCCGTTGTACTCGGCAATGCCAATGATCTTGTACCCGGCATCGGACATCAGCTTGGCCGCATTCGACCCCACGTTGCCAAAGCCCTGAACAATGACCTTGGTGCGCTCGCGGTCCATGCCAAATTTTCTGAGCGCTTCATCGCAATTGATCATCACGCCGCGTCCGGTGGCTTCACGGCGTCCGCGTGATCCGCCAATGTTGATCGGTTTGCCCGTGACCACGGCGGTCACCGTTTGCCGCATGTGCATGGAGAAGGTGTCCATCATCCAGGCCATGGTCTGTTCATTGGTGCCCATGTCCGGCGCGGGTACGTCTTTTTCAGGTCCAATGAACTCGATGAGTTCCGCGGTGTAGCGGCGGGTAAGTTTTTCCAGTTCGCCCAGCGTAAGCTTTTTAGGATCGCAAATGATTCCGCCCTTGGCGCCGCCGAAGGGAATGTTCACCACGGCGCATTTCCAGGTCATCCAGCTGGCCAGCGCGCGAACTTCATCCAGGTTCACGTCCGGCGAGTAGCGCACTCCGCCTTTGGCCGGGCCGCGAGCAATGGAATGCTGCACCCGGAAGCCGGTAAATACTTCCAGACGGCCGTCGTCCATGGAGACGGGGATATGAACAATAATTTCGCGAGCGGGATAGCGCAGGATTTTCCAGAGGCCTTCATCCAGGTTCAGTTTTTGCGCGGCAAAGTCGAATCGCGCTGCCTGGGCCTCCCAGGGATTCAGCTCCTGTTCCAATGTTAGCGTTTTCATTTCAACTCCAGGGAATTTAGGGCAAACGGGTAGAGTATAGATATGTGATCAAGGAGCAAGCAAGCGGGGGAACCCCCAATCTACACTCGCTGGGCAGAATCGCCAGAAAACATGAAACGTCCGTGGGGAGACGGCCAGCTTTTCCTATTATATCCTCTCTTTTGGGTTACATTTTGTTGGGTAGTTTGTTGGGTTTACATTTTAATGGGTACGTTTTGTCAGTTGCCTTTTGCTGCGCTGCCTTTTTTAAAGATTGCGTTCCAGGGCTTTGGTTACAGGGCGTTGAACTTTAATAAAAACTTCCGCAAAGGAACTTGTTTTAAACCTATAAACCTTTATGACGCAGAGCCAGAAAGCAGTCCGCTTGCTTGAGCTACACCACGGTGACCAACCGGTCGTCCTGATCAATGCCTGGGACGCGGCCAGCGCCCGTGTCGTGGAACACGCCGGATTTCCGGCCATCGCCACCACCAGCGCCGGCGTGGGAAATGCCTTGGGTTACGCTGACGGACAAAACGTTCCGTGGATCGAAATGGCCCAGGCCATCGAACGCATTGCCACCGCCGTTCAGGTCCCAGTCACGGCGGACATTGAGGCTGGCTTCGCCTCAGACACGCCAGACACGAACGATACTCAGGGCCTCGCGCGCGTGATCGAACAGGTCATTGAAGTTGGCGCAGTGGGCGTGAACCTGGAAGACTCCGTCCCCGGACACGCCGGCCACAGCCTCCTCTACTCGATTGATGACCAGGTCGCGCGCATACAGGCCGTGCGCAACGTCGGCGAGAAGCTGAAAGTCCCGCTGGTCATCAACGCCCGTACCGACGCTTACTGGCAAACCGGAGCCTCTCCGGCGGACGCCATGCGCAACACCCTGGAACGCGGCCACGCTTACCTCAAGGCTGGAGCCGATTGCATCTTCGTTCCCGGCTTGCGCGATCCCGCCCAGATTTCCAAAGTCGTGGGCGATTGGAAGTCGCCGATCAACATTCTCGCCGGCCCCGGCGTGCCATCGATTCCGGAACTGGCCAAACTGGGCGTCAAACGCATCAGTTACGGATCGGGTCCCATGCGCTCGGCCATGGGCCTGCTGCGCCGCATGTGCGACGAAGCAAAGACGAGCGGAACCTACGAAGCCATGACCCAGGGCGCAATCAGCCATGCCGACCTGAATGCGTTGATGGGGAAGAAGTAGTTTTTTCTTCTGACCGGTGACCGGAACTTCGCCCAAAACCCGATTTGGTCCGAACGAGTTGTCATTCCGAGCAAAGCGAGGAATCTGCTTTTGTTTTTCCGATCACGGCGATCACGGCGATGGCCGCTCTGCGGCTCCCCTCCCTCTTCATCCCAAGCTCAAAAGGACTTACGCAGATTCATCCCATTAAATATCCGTGTGGCCCAGCCGCCCTTCGGCTGTGAAACTTCCATCCGAACGAGACTCGTGTGGCACAGGCACTCCTGCCTGTGCGGTTTTGGGTTTGCTTTTCTCGATCACGGCGATCACGTTGCGATCTCGGCGATCCCGCGCGATTGGCCCGCTTTGCGGGCCCACCCCGTCATTTTTCCTCTTTTGTTGCAAACAAAGGGCCTTGTTGAAATCGCCCCCTGCACGGCCCTTGGACGGAGCTTGCACGGACCTTGCACGGAGCTTGGACGGAGCTTGGGCCGTCCAAGCCCAAGCCCCCCACCGACCAAAAAGCTGAGAGGTCGCAAGTCCCGGTTTTGGTTTGCTTTTGCCAATAGCCAATAGCAGCCAATGGCCAAACGCCAAGAGCCTTTTCGGACTTGGTTTGGCTCAAGGCTAATGGCTAAGAGCGAATGGCTGATTTTTCACGCGCTGCCTCATCCTAGCGCATTTCGACAGGAGAATAAATAAAGAAGTAGTACATCTTGACAAGCCTGGCTTGCGGAGGTGTTCGTTTTCACGCAGTTGCTTTCCCTCCGCGAGTGGCACGCGGCAAAAAAGAATCTGTTTGCACCTGCGGAAATCGTGTGGCACAGCCGCCCTCGGCTGTGTGTCCCGAACATCAAGCCTTCGCACCAACTTCTGTCACCTTGAGCGGAACGCCGCAAGCAGCCGTCCTCTGCAATGATCAATGATCAATGATCAAGGGCGCGGAGCGCTCGGTGTCAATGGAAGAGCGGCCCCTCACGGGCCGCGTTAGCTCAAAATGGTTCTTAACCTCTGTCATGCTGAGCGAGCCCGCGGGAGCGGGAGCGACTGAGGACGAGTCGAAGCATCCCTGCATCTTTTCCCTCGCCATGCCGACTTAGGGAGTTCTCCCAAGATTCCCTAGTCCAGTCGGCACATAATGAATCGTAGGTCGGGTCTTCAGCCCCGACTTTCGCGAAACGAAGTCACGTTTCCGAGGTGCGCCGCGCGCTGACAAACAAGTGCCGGGTGAAATGACAAGTGACTTAGCCAAGCGATGAAAAAACCCTTTTCGATACTCCAGCGCCGGAGGCGCGGCCACGAGTTAGCCCACCCTAAGGCGAGCGCACGCGAAGCCGTAAAGGTGGGTAGGCTGGCAAATGATTCTTTCCTTACGCCGTAGGCCTGCGCGCAGCGCAGCGGAGCGCGCTAAAGCTGCAAAAGCGCGAAAGTTATCAGACTTTTAGTTCCGGGTTGGCAGACAGACTAGGATTAGTCGAATCGGTCAACACTCCGGCGATTAGCAGGATTTATTTTTATCTAGTTGAGGATTTTGCTTCATTCTTTTCGCCCCCCTGGTAGAACGTGTCCGTCATACCTCTGCTGGCAAACCCGATCAGTGGCGCAAACCATAACGAGTGAAGGAGGCACTCCTGTTGGTGCCTCCTTCACTGCTGGTAACCAAAAATCAGATTTGGTTTTCTGCTATTTGCCAATTGCTTCCTACAGCACTATCTCCAGCCCCTCGCTCGCCGCTCTTACTTTGGGATAGTACTCGCGGGCCTTGTTGACGATGCTGTCAATGATGGCGTCTGTATGGTCGGGATCGTGGTGGAACAGGACTAACTCTTTCGCCCCGCTTTCCATCACTACGTTCACGGCTTCACGCCAGTGGCTGTGTCCCCAGCCCAGGCGGCGGGCAGCGTATTCTTCCGGTAGATACTGCGCGTCGTATATGAGCACGTCCGCGCCTTCAGCCAGTTTGCGGACGCTCTTATCGAACACCGGATGGCCGGGTTCGTTGTCCGTGGCATACACCAGCACTTTGCCTTTGCTTTCGATGCGGAATCCCAGGCAGCCCTGTGGATGGTTGAGCCACGTGGTCTGTATGGTGCAATCGTCAAACTCCATCTTGCCTTCTTCAATGTTGAAGAACTGGCGAGTGGCGGCCATCTCATCCATCTTCACCGGAAAATACGGATCGGACATCTGTTCTTCCAGCGCGCTCTGCAGTCCGCGCGTGCGATTCGACGAATGAAAATAAAATTTGCTGGTGGGATTGTTGTATAGCGGAGAGAAAAACGGGATGCCCTGAATGTGGTCCCAGTGAAAGTGCGAAAGAAAAATATGCGCGCACAGCGGATGGCCGTTGGTTTCCTGCTGAAGTTGTTTACCCAGGTTGCGGAAGCCGGTGCCGCAATCGAGAATATAAATCTGCCCGTTGAGGCGCACCTCAACGCAGGAGGTATTGCCTCCATAACGCAAATTCTCCGATTGGGGAGTGGGCGTTGAACCACGAACGCCCCAAAACCTGATCAACATCCGCCTTCACCTTGTTTTTCACGCACTTGCCCCCACTCGAATGGGGGACGCGCCTGCGCCGGCCTTTTTCCTTCAATCCGGAAAGGCCGTGAAACTTCTCATGGGGAGATCTTTTGAAGTTTGCAAAAGTATATTCTAAAAACCGCTTGTTTTCTGTGAC
>JANXPR010000321.1 GCA_025357215.1 Acidobacteriaceae bacterium
TTGATTTCATAACAACGACGGCTCCAGTCGGGACCGAGTAAGCTTGAGTTTGCGAAGACCAAGACTCGGAGGAAAGGAGCCGTCATGAAGATTATAGGCTGTGATTTCCATCCGAGCTTCCAGCAAATTGCGATGGTCGACACAGAAACGGGGGAGCATACGGAAAGGAAGCTGAAGCCGGGGGAAGCCGTGGAGTTTTACGGGGGACTGGCCGGGCCGGTGCTGGTGGGCATGGAAGCCAGCGGCAACACGCTGTGGTTCGAGCGGTTGCTGTCCGGGCTGGGGCAGGAGCTGCGGTTGGGGGATGCGGGCAAGATCCGTGCGCTGGAAGTCCGCAAACAGAAGACCGACCGGAGAGATGCCGAACTGCTGTTGAAGCTGTTACAGGAGGACCGGTTTCCGCAGTTATGGGTGCCGAGCCTGGAGCAACGGGACACACGGCAGTTGCTGGTGCACCGGCACAAGCTGGTGGGGATGCGGCGGCAGGTGAAGAACCAGCTGCAACATCTGGCGCTGAACCAAGGAGTGCAGCAAAAGCGCAAGCTGTGGACGCGGGCCGGACGGAAGCTGCTGGAAGAGCTGCCGCTGACCGGCTGGACGGGGAGGCGGCGCGGCGACTCGCTCCAGATGCTGGACGAACTGGATGGCCGCATCGCGGAGTTGGACGCCGCGGTGCAGCAGGAAGCCAATCAGCATCCGATAGCGCAGTTGCTGCAGACCCATCCCGGAGTAGGACCGATCACCAGTCTGGCTTTCGTGCTGACTCTGGGCGAGATCACCCGGTTCCGGCACAGCCGGCAGGTGGTTAGCTACCTGGGACTCAATCCTTCCGAGCATTCCAGCGGCGGGCGGCAGAGGTACGGGGCGATCAGCAAGCAAGGCAATCCGATGCTTCGCAGTTTGTTGGTGGAAGCGGGCCAGAGCGCGGCCCGCTGGGACGTGGAGTTGAAGCGCGCTTACCAGCGGCTCAAACACAGAAAACATTCTGGAGTCGCTAAAGTAATGGTGGCGCGCAAACTGGCGGTGCGGCTGTACTGGATGTGGCGAACACACCAGAGCTACTCCGCCACTCGCATGCAGGGCAGCCCGAGTCATTCCGTGGCTGCGGTTTAAGGCCGACCGTTTGAGTGGGCGCCCTGCCTCCCGGAAAAGTCTGGGAGTTCGAAGACAATAATCATGGTCGCTTAAAACCGACCGCATAGATGGTTGGTGGAGTCCTAACAGACTGCCACTCAATGATTAACGAAGAGCGCGAGTCTTGGTCATCGCAAACAGTTTCCGGTCCCATCGAGAGCGAAATGGCGCTTCTGCAAACCCGCAGGCGTCCACGCCCTCGTTTTCTCTTGACTCCGCCGTCGTTGTTATAGACGGAATGACAATCAACAATGAGCTACGATACACACTAAGATCAGCTTCGCGTCAGATGCCTTTCCAAATCCAACAAGCTCTCCAGATTATGTGCCGGAGCAAAAACATCAATATACGGCAGCGCGGCGCTCATGCCTCGCGTTACCGGCTGGTACTCGCTCATGCCTAACAGAGGATTCAGCCAGATCACTTTGCGCACGCGGCGCTTAATCGCATCAAGCTGCGCGGCCAGTATTTCAGGCTCGCCGGTGTCCCATCCGTCACTCAGGATCAGGAACAGCGTATTCCGTGTGAGCAGCTTGCGTCCATGAAAATCAATAAAGTCGCGCAGCGATTCGCCGATCTTTGTCCCGCCAGACCACCCCGCCGACACTTGCCCCAGCGCGAAGAGCGCTTGGTAAAGATCGCGGCTGCGCAACATGGGCGTGATTTCCGCCAGTTGCGTGCTGAACAGAAACGTATCCACGCGCTTGAAATGTTTTTGCAACGCGTAGGCAAAGCGCAGCAGAAACAAACTGTAGGCATTCATTGATCCGCTGATGTCCAACAGCACGGTCAGGCGGTCTTGTTGCAGCTTCTTGTTGCGAAAACTCAAATAGATGGGATCGCCACCCCGGCTGATGCTGCGCCGGATCGTTCGCCGCAAATCAACCCGCCCGCGCGGCTGCATGATCTTCATCCGACGTGAAAGCCGCAAGCTCATCTGCCGTAGCAACCGAACGGCAAGTCGCTCCAGCTCCGCCAAGTCTTTTTGTTGGACTTGCGAAAAGTCCGCTCGTTTCAAGCGTTCAGTGGTCGCGGCGCCAACCACCGCGCGTCCGCCGTCTTCTTGCTCGCCGGTTGCGCCGGATTTCCCCATGAACGTGGAAACCGCGCTTTCCGGAAGACGATCGTCTTTCTTCTGCGAACCCGCAGCCTCCTTCCTGCGCGACTTGTCGCGCTCCACATCTCGAAAAAAGACCCAGAACAGATCGTCAAACTTGTCCCATTCGTCTTTGGACGAACAAAGCACAGACCGCAACGCCAGCCGCAGCAGTTCCCTGTCCGCAATGCCTACGGCCCGAGCGGCTTCCAATGCGGTCACGGATTCCTTCACGCCTGCGGAAAGGCCTTCAGCGCGCACGAAGCGGCAGAATTCGGTGATGCGTTTTGCGGCTTCGAGGCCGGCCGCTAAAGTTTCTTCTTCCACGGTAAACTCTTCTGCGCCTGGGTAGGCACGCTGATCACTGCCCTACCGAAGCCACCATCTTCTCTATTCCCGCGCCCTTGATTTTCGCCGCATCTTCCACGGATTTTGACAGGCATCCTAGCGTTGCTTCCACGGCATCCTGGTCCAGTTTGTGCTTGCCCAGCGCCATGAGCGCTTGTGCCCAGTCCAGTGTTTCTGCCACACCCGGTGATTTGTTGAGATGCAGGTGCCGCACCGATTGCACAAAGCTCACCAACTGCCGGTTCAGTTCCTGCTCAATGCCCGGCAACCGAGCGGAAACGATCTTCAGCTCTTTTTCCAGGTCTGGGTAGTCGATCCAGTGATACAAACAACGCCGCTTCAGTGCGTCGCTCAGTTCGCGGCTGCGGTTCGATGTAAGGATGACATGCGGAATATGTTTCGCCTTCACCGTTCCCAACTCAGGAATACTGATCTGAAAGTCGGAGAGGAGCTCAAGCAGGAACGCTTCAAAAGCCTCGTCCGCGCGGTCCACTTCATCCACCAGCAGCACTGGAGAAACATTTTCCGTCTGGATGGCTTGAAGCAACGGACGCTCCAGCAGAAACTCCCGGCTGAAGATGTGTTTTTCTTTTTCCTCAACCGTCTGGTTGGTGCGTTCTTCAATCTTGATGGCGAGCAATTGCTTCTGGTAGTTCCACTCGTAGACGGCGGAATTGATGTCCAGGCCTTCGTAGCATTGCAGCCGTATGAGCGGCGCGCCCAGAAACTCCGCTAGTACCTTCGCGACCTGTGTTTTCCCTAATCCAGCGTGGCCTTCCAGCAAAACTGGCTTACCGAGCTTTGTGCCAAGAAAGACAACGGTGCCCAGCGCAGCGTCCGTAATGTAACCGTGCTGCTCAAATCCGCGGACGATATCGCCCGGTTCTTTGATCTGCTTGCCCTGAGGAAGTGTGGGGGATGCCATGAGGTAGGGCTTACGTCTTTCCGGCTTCGCCCTTGGGTTTTTCCGCTTCAGAAGATGTCTCACCGGAGTGGCCGGTGATGGTGGCCTTCAACGCGGAAAACGCCAGCCCCAATCCGCTGATGGCCTTGGGCGCGGCAATCGCGCCGTCCGTTGGCACACCGCCTTGCAGCCTTTCGCGAAACGCCGTGGTGAACTGCTCAAACATGATGTTGGAAACTTCCTGGATCACGCGCGCCCCCATCTGCGCCAGAATTCCCACAATGTTGAGTTCGGATTCGCTCACCACTTCGGTATTCGCCGCGTCAATGGCCCGCAGCTTTCCAGTCATCTTCATGGACGCGCTGCCCCGGCCGCGCACGTCCTGCCCTTTGCCCAGGATTTCAATCTGGTGCGCGGCGTCGTCCTTGCGGACGATCTCCACATCACCCTTATATTCCGTGAGACTTGGCCCCACCTTCACGCTGATGGCGCCCTTGTAATGCGTGGCGTCCACCTGCTCGGTGATCTTGGCGCCAGGGACGCACACCACCACCTTGTTCGGGTCGCTCAAGAAAGCCCACACTTTGTCGATGGGCTCGCTCACCTGAAACGTCTTTTCGATCTTCACTGCCATACCGCGTTAACCCGTGAGTCCCTTCTCCTTGAGAATGTTCCAAACCTTCCACGGTGTGATGGGCATATCAATGTGCTTCACGCCGAGATGCGACAGCGCGTCGACCACTGCGTTGACGAAAGCCGCGGGCGAGCCCACGTTGGGCGATTCGCCAATGCCTTTTGCGCCGAACGGATGGTGCGGCGACGGCGTTACGGTTTTGTCGGTCTCCCAGTGCGGCGTTTCTACGGCGGTGGGAATCAGGTAGTCCATGAGCGTGCCGCCCTGGATGTTGCCGCTGTCGTCGTAAGAAATTTCTTGCATGAAGGCGATGGCCAAGCCTTCTGTTAGTCCGCCGTGGATCTGACCCTCCACGATCATCGGATTGATGATGTTGCCGCAATCGTCCACGGCCACAAAGCGCCGGACTTTGATTTCGCCAGTGCCTTTGTCGATGTCCACCACGGCAATGTAGCTGCCAAAGGGGAACGTCAGGTTCGGCGGATTGTAATAATCCACCGCTTCCAGTCCCGCTTCCTGATCGGGCGGATGGTTGGTGTACGCGGCGAAAGCAATTTCTTGGATGGTCTTGGCTTTGCTCGGCGCACCTTTGACGAAAAATTTGCCGGGCTCCCATTCCAGGTCTGCCTCGTTGCATTCGAGCAAATACGCGGCAATCTTGCGGGCTTTGTCGCGAATCTTGCGCGCGGCTATCGCCGTGGCTGCGCCGGAAGTCGGTGTGCTGCGGCTGGCATACGTGCCCAGGCCGTAAGGAGCGGTGTCCGTATCGCCTTCTTCCACCATCACGTCCGCGGCGGGGATGCCGAGTTCCTGCGCCACGATCTGCGCGTAAGTCGTCTCGTGTCCCTGCCCCTGACTCTTGGTGCCCATGCGGCAGATGGCTTTGCCCGTGGGGTGTATGCGGATCTCCGCGCTGTCAAACATTTTGATGCCGGCAATGTCGAAGGTGTGCGCCGGGCCCGCGCCCACGATTTCCGTGAACGTGGAGATGCCAATCCCCATCAACTCGCCCTTCTTGCGTTTCTCGGCCTGTTCTTTCAGCAAATCCTTGTAGCCGATCTTGTCCAGCGCAACCTTCAGGTTGTCTTGATAGTTGCCGCTGTCATACTCCCAGCCCAAAGGAGACTTATACGGGAACGCGTTTGCGGGGATGAAGTTTTTCTCGCGGATTTCCGCGGCGTCCATCTTAAGCTCGTCGGCCAGAACGTCCACAACGCGTTCGATAAGGTACGCGGCTTCTGTCACGCGGAATGAACAACGGTAGGCGATTCCGCCCGGAGCTTTATTGGTGTAAACACCGTCAACTTCGCAAAAAGCCGTTGGCAGATCGTAAGAGCCGCTGCAAATGCTGAAGAGTCCTGCGGGAAATTTCGTAGGCTGTGCGGCGGCGTTGAACGCTCCGTGATCGGCTAGGGTCTTTACGCGCAGGGCCGTCATCTTGCCGTCTTTGTTGGCGGCAACTTCGGCCGTCATGTGGTAGTCACGCGCAAAGCCCGTGGACATGAGATTTTCAGAGCGCGTTTCGATCCACTTCACCGGCAATCCGGTGGTCAGCGACGCGACCACAGCGCAGACGTATCCGGGATAAATCGGGACCTTGTTGCCGAATCCTCCGCCGATGTCCGGAGAAATGATGCGGATGTTCTGCTCCGGAATGTTACCGACCAGCGAGAACAACGTCCGGTGGGCGTGCGGCGCTTGTGAAGTGAGATAGACAGTGAGCTTGCTGGTGGCCGTGTTGTAGTCCGCAACGCAGCCGCAGGTTTCCAGCGGCGCGGGATGGCAGCGCTGAAAGAACGCGTCAAGGCTGACTTTCACCGGAGCCGCGGCGAACGCTTTTTCCGTTCCCTGTTTGTCGCCTACTTCCCAATGGAAGATGTGGTTGTCTTTCT
>JANXPR010000337.1 GCA_025357215.1 Acidobacteriaceae bacterium
ATCATCCGCGACCATAAGCGGGCGATATTGTGCTGCATCTCGCCGGACCGGTCAAAGAATGAACAAATTAAAGAAACAGTGCCCAGAAAGACGGTGTATAGCCAGATGAGCGGGGTACGAACGAAGTATGAAACCAGGCGTGACAGCATGTGGCGGACGGCGTTGTTTTCTTCCGCGCGTTCGAGTTGTACCTGAGTAGTTTCCGTCACGTGAGTTTTATGCACTCCGGACCGTGGTTTGCGTCAGCAGTCCCAGAGCTTCTCCAACAATGTAAATGGAACCGGTAATTACCACCACGCCGGATTCACCGGACAGCGTCCTGGCGCGGTCAAGCGCGGCATTTACGGTTTTTTCGGTCACTACTTCCGTTCCACTCTGTTTGCCGATTTCCGCAATTTCTTCTGGCGAAGCCGCGCGCGGATTATCCGACTGCGTGGCCACTACGCGCTCAGCCAGCGGAAACAGGATGCCGGCAATTTCGTCGATGGCTTTGTCCCGCATGGCGCCGAAGACAAACGTCAACGGACGGTCTTCGTAGAAAGTTGAAAGAGCCGAGCGCAGCGCCCAGGCGCCGGCAGGATTGTGCGCCACGTCGAGAATGGTTTCGGGATTGCCGTTTTCACGCGGAATTACCTGGAAGCGTCCCGGCCAGCGCGTGTTGCGGGCACCTTGCTCAATGTGGCGGGCATCAATGCGGAAACCGCATTTGTTCAGTTGCTCGGCAGCAGTGATGGCCAACGCAAGATTGCGCAGTTGATGGCGGCCGGCCAGCGGGAAATCGACGGAGATTTCTTCACCTAAAACGTCCAGCGCAAATTTATTTAGGCCCAGCGGAGCGGCTTCATATTTGTCGGAGTCTGGAGTGACGGAAGGCGTGTTCTTTACCGCGCTTACCGCGAGCGCGCCACGCTCCATAATTTCTTTGCCTAGCGTTTCATTCACCAGTGGATGCTGAGGCAGCAGGACAGCGATCGTCCCCTTGCGCAGGATGCCGGCTTTTTCCCGGGCAATTTCCGGCAGCGTGTTGCCGAGAAATCTCTGGTGATCAAAATCAATATCGGTGATAACGGAAATGCACGGATCCACGATGTTGGTGGCGTCCAGGCGGCCGCCCATGCCCACTTCCAGCACCGCCAGCTCCACGCCCACGCTGGCAAAGTATTCAAAGCCAATGGCCGTCATCATCTCAAAGAAGCTAGGATGCCAGGGAAGCTGGCCGTTGGCGACTAGATCAGCGGCCGCGGTTTCCACGCGTTCGTAGATCAGTGCAAATTCTGCGTCACTGATCGCTTCGCCGTTCACCTGAATGCGTTCGTTCATCTTCAACAGATGCGGCGAGGTATACAGTCCGGTGCGGTATCCGGCGGATTGCGCGATGCTGGATAGAGTTGCGGCGGTGGACCCTTTGCCGTTAGTGCCGGCAATCAGCACACTCGGAAAACGGCGTTCTGGATGGCCCAATGCTCCGGCCAGAGCGCGCATGTGTTCCAGCTCAAATTTTCGTTGAGAAGTGAGTTCGTGGCCCAGTTCCAGCAGCTTGGCTACAGCGTTTTCGTAACTGGAGGCCACGTCACGCGACCTTGGGCATCATGAATTCAAGCGCCCGTGAGATGTAAGCCTTCATGTCCTTGCGGTGGATCACGGCATCAAGCATGCCGTGTTTGATCAGGAATTCACTGGTCTGGAATCCTTCTGGAAGTTTCTGACGGATGGTCTGTTCAATCACCCGCGGTCCGGCAAACCCGATCAGCGCACCGGGTTCGGCAATGTTCAGGTCTCCCAGCATGGCGTAAGAAGCGGTGACGCCGCCGGTCGTCGGGTCAGTGAGGACGGCGATGTACGGCAGCTTGGCGTTATCGAGTTTGGCCAGCGCCGCGGAAATCTTGGCCATCTGCATCAGGCTGACCACGCCTTCCATCATGCGCGCGCCACCGGAAGCCGACACAACGATCACCGGCTTACGTTCCGCACAGGCTTTTTCAATGCCCCGGGTAATGGCTTCTCCAACCACCGCTCCCATGCTGCCGCCGATGAACGCGTACTCCATGGAGCTGACGATGACCGGGCGTCCATTGATCGTGCCCGTGGCATTGATGATGGCGTCTTTCAATCCAGTTTGCGCTTTGCTCTTTTCCAGCCGGGCCTTGTACGGACGCGTATCGACAAAGCTGAGCGGGTCAGTGGATTCCAGAGTGTCGTCAAAGGTTTCAATGCTGTCTTCGTCCAACAGAAGCATCAGGCGTGTAGGCGCGTCAATGCGGAAGTGGTATTCGCACTTGGGACAGACGTTGAAATTTTCTTCCAGCTCTTTCTTCCAGATGATCTGCTTGCAGCCTTCACACTTGATCCACAGACCTTCGGTACGTACACGCTTGTCTTCCGCTGGTTGAATCTCGCTGGATTCTCGCTTAAACCACGCCAAGGTTCGCCTGCTTCCTTATATATGTACTCGCTTATGAATTTCGCGTTTTAAAAAATCAATCCGCGTCCGGCTTCAGCCATTACTGCCGCGCCGGATCAGTACTCTATGCCCCTTTGGGCTTAATATTCGATGCC
>JANXPR010000343.1 GCA_025357215.1 Acidobacteriaceae bacterium
CTGATTGCTGATTGCTGACGGCTTCCTTCTGGCTAATGGCTAAGAGCTAAAGGCTAAAGGCTTCTTTTCAGATAAGTGCCGGGACGCGGAATGGAAAGAGGACCCTTCCTCGCGCCGCAGGCCATGTGCCAACGCAGTGAAGCGCAGCGAACTAGCTCGGACTTGTCTTCAGAATCTTTTCTCGCCAGCGAATCACGCTCAGCGCGTCAAACCGCTCGCCCTTGAAAATAATTTGCTTCACCTGATCGCCGGCGCGTTTCAAATACTCTGTTACATCCATCCACCGTATGTCGCCCTTTGAGTTTCGAATCACCAGCATGACTGGATAAGCTTGTTCCCGCCAATAGGTGGCCCAGCGGGCTTTCTTGATGTGAAAAACCTCCGCTCCATCGCGTTGCCGTTTGGTCAGGTAGGAATCGCCCGATTTTAGTTGGATGTAGAGTCTCTTCCCCGATGCTTGGCCTTCGTTGTTTTTGAATTCAATCTCGCCGTCAATGCCGTGGTCGCTGTTTGTGTATCCCCGGTATATTTGTCCGGCCTCGCCCACAATGGTGTACGCGTGTCCCACCAAAACCAATTCCCGGCCCTCATTGTCCAGGACTTGCTGCACTTCCACCTGCATCACCCGTATTTCCGCGTCGGTTTTGGGTGACTCGAATTTTTTCTCTAACACGTCGTGCAGCAGGATCGGTTTTCCGCACCGTGAGCAAAACATTTGTTTCTCGCCGGAAGCCAGGGCCGCGTCGATTGCCGCACGGTCTGTTATGGCCACGCCGTAAGCCGGACACTTCTTATTTCCGCAGGCATAGTGGCGCAGCCTTACCACGTTTTGCGCCTGGTCTTTAAGGTGGCTGTGCACGTACTGCGCAAACAGCACTCGCGAGTCCTCATCTACATCCGCATCAAAATAGACATCGAGCCGCGCACCACCTTCAGCTTCTCGGGTCAGCTTCAGCCCCAGCCCCTTTCCTGTTTGTGTCTTGAAATCTGCCGCAAATCTCCAAAGCTGGTCGCTTTCAAAAGCCGTCGTATAGTGTAGTCGTACTACCAGCGTGGCGTAGATATCGTCGGCCGGCCCGGTAAACCGGTAGGTGACCAGCACACTTGGATGCTTCGGCTGTTCCGGACGCTCTCGCCGGAAATAGCTGGGAAACGTCAGTACCACCTCTCCGTCCGTCACCTGCTTCAGGCACCACGCCCGGCTGACGAGCGTCTCATGCAGGGTACGCAGCACGATTGTTTCCTGTTCGGCCGGCACGCGTACGAAGTCCTGGTAGTCCAGCTCTCCCGCCAGCAGGTCGCTCTCACGGATGCAGCCGAGTTCCTTCGGATGCTTTCGCACCTTTCTGACCAACGCTGCTGCGTAGCGGCTCAGGACTTCCGGTCTCAGCAGGATCACTCCGCCAAAACCCACGTTCTGGATCATGCCTGGTCCCGCCAGCAAGCTCACCACGGTCTGCAGCTCATCAAGGCTGAAACTCTCTCCCGGCAGGGCAAGCTCCATCCTCTGCTTCAGCTCCGCCAAGCGGATCACTACCGGCCCGCCGTCTCGCAAGCGCAGGGTCTCTTGTTTGATCCGGTGGTAGAGTGCGGGGGAGGTTGTCTTGGGAATGTTCTGCCATTGAATTCCGGCGATAATCGCCTCTCGCAGTTGGTCGCATCCCTCTCCGGTTCTCGCGCTCGTCTCGTGCAGGGGTGGAGCGAATCCCCGCTCTTTCATAAACTTGTCGATGCTCCCCCGGCTAACGATCAATCCGCCACGGTCAATGCGCCCCGCCGCCAACAGCTTGGCGAAAGGTTTCCGCGTTGCTTTGTGCAGATCGCGGTCCCATTGCCCCAGGCCCTCAAAAGGGTTCTGGTCTTGAGGATTAAACACCATCACCGCCGCCGCCGTATCGTCCATAAACAGTTGGTGCACCAGCCGGTAATCCACTTGACCGGCAAAGTCCCAAAGCCAGATCTCCCGGTCCACTTCGTTCTTGGCTTGTGTATGGGGCAGTGTCCATTGCGTCGCCCACGCTCCGTCTGTTGATAAGTTTTGTTCTTCGTCTTTCACGCCGAGTGCCAGGTAGCGCGCCAGCCCCGTTTTTCCCACGCCCGTGTCCCCCACCAGCAGCACCTTGGCGTTGGTGTATTGGACGCCCGCTTCTTCCTCTGCCCCCGCGCCCACACCCACCGCTTCTTTCGCCTTCTCCAGGTCCCACACGCGCAGCACGCCGTTCCATGCGGCGGAAAGCGCGCTCAGCCCGTCCCCGCTGTAGGCCACACTCCTGACGCCGCCGGCGTGACCCAGCGACATGACTTTTTCCTCGAAACGGCGTCTGGCCTCTTCCCGTTCCGCCGCCGGCTTCTCCTCCGCGGGCCGGCACGCTTCCCGCAACCGCGCGAACGCCCCTTGCTCGTCTCCTTGCCGCCAGTCAATTGTAGGCAAATTGCGCCAGCGACCCTTTGGGCGGCTCATCATCCAAGCGCAGCGGAATGAACCGCCGCTCCTTATTTAAAGGGTCGCGAAAGCGGAACGTCTGGCTTTCCAGCATGGCCCAGTCCGAACCGAACGCATGCTTCGACATGCACAGCACCAGCACCCGCGAGTTCTCCATGCCTTCTTCGATTTTTGCGGGAATGCTGTCGCCAGGCTTGATCTCTGTTTCGTCGAGCCACACGCGCAGGCCGCCCTCCTTGCGCAGGCGCTCGGCCAGCGGGCGCACTGTTCCTTTATCTTGGGAGCTGTGGCTCAGGAAGACGTCATACAAGAATCGTTCGCTCATGAAGGTCTAACAAGGGGGTTGCGCGCATGGTATCACAGGTTTATTGACACCATGGACCTCATTTAAGGGCGATCGGCGCGAGGTTCTATCGTAGAGAGACTGTTACCCCACCACCACCGCGGCCCCGCTATCCTTCAGCACTTCGGTTGCGGACGCATATCGTCCCAGCGGCGCGGCCACTTGTGCGCCCTGGACCAGTCCTCTTACCTGTTGCAGCATTTCGCGAGCGATCAGGATGCCTTCCTGCCGCGCGGCTTCGGCGTTCGGTGCGCGGGACATGCGTTCTATGATGGAGTCCGGCACGGAGACGCGCAGCTCATTCTTCATGAACTCCGCGTTGCGGACGCTGGTCAGCGGCCATATCCCGGCCAGCACCGGAATCCGGCAATGTTCAATGCGCCGCAGGAACTGTTCGAGCAGAGCGATATCAAACACCGGCTGGGTGACGGCGTAGTCCGCGCCAGCTTCAACCTTGTATTCAAATCGGCGGACTTCTTCGTCCACGTTGCCGATGCCCGGGTTCGCGCCTACGCCGATCACAAACTTCGTCCCGCTACCGATGGGGTTGCCGCCGATATCCAGCCCATGGTTCAAGCTATGGACGATGTTCACCAGGCCGATAGCATCCACATCAAACACAGCTGTCGCGTCCGGGTAGTTGCCCATCTTGGGAGGGTCGCCGGTGATGCAGATCAGATTGTGGATGCCCATGGTGTAGCAGCCCAGCAACTCAGACTGCATGCTGAGCACGTTGCGGTCACGACACGTGAAGTGCAGGATGGTCTCAATCCCCGCCTGTTGCTGGATCAGCGTGCACAATGCGAGATTACTCATGCGAGCCGAAGCGCGCGGGCTGTCCGGGATGTTGATAGCGTCAATGCCGGCGGCCTTGAGGAACTTTGCGCCTTCCACTTCCTTGCCGAAGTCGACCCCCTTGGGCGGAACGATTTCCACCAGGGAAACGAATTCGCCTGCCGAAAGTTTGCGTCCCAGGCCGGAACGCTGTCCCATGGGCGGCGGAGTAATGCTGGACTCGCGCTTGCGTTCGGTGACCACGGCAAAACTGGTGTTCTTTCCTTTTGCGTCTGCCATGCGCAAAGCGGCTTTCATGCTCTTGATGTGTTCCGGCGTTGTTCCGCAGCATCCGCCCACTAGGCCCACGCCGGCGTTGACGAACTTCCGCGCGTAGCTGGCCATGTATTCGGGCGAGCACAGATAAATGTTGCGGCCTTCAACGCTGCGCGGAATTCCTGCGTTCGGTTGCGCGGCCAGCGGACGGTCAGTAAGCCGGCGGATACGCTCGATGGCTTCCAGCATGGCGACGGGACCAACGCTGCAATTGCAGCCAATCACGTCCGGCCCCCATTCGTTCAGCTTGGCGACGAAGTTCTCTGGGGCGGCGCCGTCCAGACAATTGCCGTCTTCGTCGATCGTTACCTGGGCCACCAGCTGCATCTGCGGAGCGACATCCCGGGCCGCCAGAATTGCCTGATGCAATTCTTCCAGATAGCCGAAGGTTTCCAGCATGAGCAGGTCCACGCCACCTTCCACCAGCGCTGTGATCTGTTGACGAAAAGACTCGCGGGCTTCCTCGCGCGACGTCTTGCCCAGCGGCTCGATTCTTACTCCCAGCGGGCCAACCGATCCGGCCACCAGTACGTCCGTGGCTTTCTTCAAATTGACGGCGTCTGCGGCTTCGCGCGCCAGTCTGGCGCCCTGGAAATTGATTTCCCTGATCTTGTCTGCCAGGCCGTGCTTAGTCAGCCGAACCGAGTTTCCGCCGAAGGTGTTGGTCTCAATAATCTCCGCGCCTGCATTCAGGTATTCCTGATGAATTCCGCGGATGAGGTCCGGTTGGGTGAGGTTCAGTTCGTCGTAACACTTATTAATGAAGACGCCTTTGGCGTAGAGCAGCGTTCCCATGGCACCGTCACAAAGTACGGGACCAAGCTTCAACCGGCTTACAAGGTCTTGTGTCATCTGGGGTTAACTTCAGAATACCTTAGCGGGCTGGGTTCTGGCCATTTTCCGGAAAAAATTCGTGCACAAAACGCCGATTGCTTCGTTCTGTCTCTACGGCGTGGTGTGCCGCGGCTGCTTTACCGCGAGATGCCGGTCGCGACGCATGACGGCCACCCGCAGAGTAAGACGGCTACGCGCAGAGAGGTTACCCGAAGAGTTAGTGTTGGTTGGCAGGCGACCAGCGGGAATCGCTCTGCTATAATCGCGGATTCATTACAACAGGGGTAGGGTCATTAAACGAGAAATGTGCGGAAAGAAGTATGTCCGGGAAGCATTCATCAGCCTGTGCCTGATAAGCATTTTGGCTGGCTGCGGCTCAAATTCCACCGCTAACAATAGCGCCACAACAGCGCCGCCCACCGGCATCAGCAAGCGGGTGTTGGTGTCCAACACGTCGAACAATGTCATCAACATGTTGGACGCGAACAAAGATATCGGATCTTCCAAGAGCTTTACGGTTACTGGTCCCACAAAGTTAGCGAGCGCAAGTGGAACCACAATTTCCATGAGTGGCACCACCAACCAGGTGGTAGTGATTGACAACAAAACAGAAGTCGTGACGGCTACTGTCCTGGTGGCGGACACCCCATTCGACATTGCCATTTCGTCCGACGGCAAAACGGCGTGGGCCGCGGTGCGGAACCCTGGCTTTGTTCAGAAGATTGATACGGCAACCGGGAACATCTTGTTCACTGTGGTCGTCCCCAGTGTGAAACGGCTGGCGTTGAGCCCCACTGGCTCGAAATTGCTGGCGTTCAGTGACGATCCGCAGAGCGTGCCTGCTCCCAACACCAATGCCGTGGTGTTGATTGATACCGCCAACCCCACAACCACGGGAACGCTGCTCACCAACGCGGCATTTGATCAGCCGTTTACCGCCGTCTTTAACGGAAGTGAAACGCAAGCTTTCATCCTGAGTTGCGGCGCGGAGTGCGGCGGCACGGCGGCCAATGTGATCCGCGTGGACTTCAGCACGGCCACACCTTCTTTTAGCGCGGCCATCCCGGTATCCGCAGCCACGGTCGGACTCGTGAACAACGGGAATCTTTACGTTGCGGGAACGCCGTTGGCCAGTGCGTCCGGTTCTTTGCAGGTGATCAGCACCAGCGCGTTGACGGCCGGTCCCGTGATACCTATCACCAACGGACGCCATGGCGTGATCGCCATGTCCACCAACAGTCATCTTTATATTGGCGCCGCAGCCTGCACACCCAGCGCGGCCAACGCTCAAAACCAACTGCGCGGATGCCTGAGCATCTTCAATACCGGGACCGCGGTCAGCGCAACGAACCCAGTATTTCCGCTGGAATCCTCGTTGCGCCAGAATTTTGACGTGACCGCGTTCCAGCAAATATCAGCCCGCAACGTAATGTACGTTGCCCAGGGCGCCGAGCTGGATATTTTTGACATCACCACGGACGCGCCTTCCACGTCGATCACGCAGATTGATTTCATCGGTAAAGTGTTTGGCGTGGTGCAGATCGATCCATAGCGGCCGCTATTTCACGGAAGAGTGTTTCGGCTCCGCGGAAGGTTCAGCAATCGTGGCGCGATGCAAGTGCTGCCGCTAAACGAAGCGCACGCCTTTTTCCGTGATCACTGAGTGTTTCTTGAACTTTGCGTCGTCGTGGGCTGGGTAGTCCGTACGGTAGTGGGCGCCGCGGCTTTCCAAACGGGCCAAAGCTGACCGAGTAATCAACAGTGCGGCGGTATGAATATTGCCTGCTTCCGCATGGCGTCGAGAGACCGGAGCCGGAATGCGCGCGGTCATCGCCTGTATCTTCTGCAGTGCCTCCGTCAGTCCCTGGCGGGACCGAACAATCCCGACGTTGTTCCACATCAACAACTGAATTTCCTGAATCAGCGCTTCGATGCTCAATGGTTCGATCAGCGGCGTTTCGGGGTTTGTTGCATTGGCTTCCGGCGACGCATGAATTGCGGCGCTGCTCATGTCGGCGCTTGATCCGCTGTCATTTGACGCGTCGTCATTCTGCATCGCTGAACCGGCACGCGCGCCAAAGACCAGACCTTCTAGCAAAGAGTTACTGGCCAGCCTATTCGCTCCGTGGACGCCGGTACACGCCGTCTCGCCGGCCGCGTACAAGCCCGGTAAGCTTGTGCGGCCATGCATGTCAGTGCGTACACCACCCATCAGATAGTGCGCCGCTGGGCGGATGGGAATCAGGTCCACCGTGATGTCCACGTTGTGTTGCAGGCAGGTTTCGTAAATGCGCGGAAAGCGGACGCGGATGTGATCGGCCTTCAGGTGAGTCAGGTCCAGATAAACCACCGGGTCTTTCAACTGGCAGACTTCAAGTTCGTGGGCAATGGCCCGGGCCACAACGTCACGCGGCGCCAGTTCCCCCATTTCGTGATACTTGGGCATGAAGCGATGGAGTTCAGCATTGCGCAGCACACCGCCTTCTCCGCGCAACGCCTCTGACAGCAGAAAGCGCGGAGCGTTTTTGAGGTACAGCGCCGTTGGATGGAACTGGACAAACTCCATGTCACTGATTTCAACTCCAGCGTGGTAGGCCATGGCAATGCCGTCTGCCGTGGCCACGGCGGGATTCGTCGTGTTGGCGTAAACGTTGCCTGCACCGCCAGTCGCCAGCAACAGAGATCGGCTGCGCACCAAATGCAGCTCGCCTTCGGACGAAATCAGATTGACTCCCGTCACGCGTCCGTTTTCGGAATGCAAGCCCGACGAGAATTCAAATTCGCAAAATGAAATGTTCTTGAGCGTGCTGGCCTTGGCGTAAAGGGCGCGGCCAATCTCTCGTCCGGTGGAGTCGCCATGCGCATGCAGGATCCGGTCACGGCTATGCGCGGCTTCGCGCGTAAAGGTCAGCTTGGTGCCTTTGCGGTCAAACTGCGTGCCCCAATCGAGCAGTTCCTGTATCCGCGCTGGACCTTCTTCCACCAGGATGTGGGCCGCGTCGGCGTTGACGATGCCATCGCCCGCGCTGATGGTGTCCTGGAAGTGCAGGCTGATTTCGTCTTCGTCGCTCAGTGCCACGGCAATGCCGCCTTGCGCATAGTGCGTGGCGGATTCCGTGATTTCCTGCTTGGCCAGCACCAGGACTTTGCCGGATTTCGCCAGAGAAATGGCCGCACGCAGCCCGGCCACTCCCGACCCAACCACGATGAAATCCACGTGCTCCGGCAGCTTCTTCATGAATCGGCAATGGTAACAAAAAGGGAAGCGCCAAGGCAGAAGCTTAGCTTCGAGGTGGTGTGCTTACACAATGTTGCTAAGTTCGCCGCAAGTCGCGAGGTTTGTCAGAGAGGGAACCCTGGCTTGCCCCTTCCCTTCGAGCAATTAGGCTGTGGACATTTGCGTTCAAAGATATCTTCGCCATTGGCGCCGTAAACGAATCCGCATTCGCTACAGCCAAGCTGATAAATCTTTGCGCCTGGAACATTACCTGGGTTCCCGGTGTTCCTGATAACGACTTGGCCGTTTCTGTTGACATAGCCGATCTCGGTCGTTCCCTTCGAAGCGGTCATAGGAACAGAATTCTAGCATCTAACGGGGCGGTGCTGGGTGAGCGCTCTTTGTCGTTGGCTTGTAAATTCATGGGATACTAGCAACGTCCCTAAGACTGCTGTTCCATCTGGAGGGTGGAGCAGGCATTCATGCCTGCGTTACCGCTTGGCAAATTTGAGCGGCTTCAGCCACTGAGGTATTCCGGCCAATCATTTATCATCTGAAGACGTATCGTTGAGACCAACGTGAAGCGGATCAAGATCAAACTCAAAACCCAAAGCTATGACGTGCTAATCGGCACCGGCTTGCTTCGTCAGGCCGGACGCGAAGTGCGTCGCGTTCTGCCGTCCAAAAGCAGCCGTGTGTTTGTGGTCACTTCGCCGCGGGTACGGCGCCATTGGGGCGGGGTATTGGAAAAATCTTTGCTCGATGCCGGCCTGCAATATGTTGTTCTGGAAATGAATGACGGCGAGCCGGCAAAACACTTGGCCACAGTGGAGCGCCTGGCCGAACAGATGGTTGCGGCCGGGGCAGATCGCAAGTCTTTAGTGCTGGCCTTTGGCGGAGGCGTGGTGGGTGACAGCGCAGGGTTTCTGGCGGCAATGTTTCTGCGTGGAATTCCTGTTGTCCAAATTCCCACAACTCTGCTCGCACAAGTGGACGCCAGCATCGGCGGAAAAACCGGCGTTAATCTTAAGGGCGGCAAAAATCTGATCGGCGCATTTCATCAGCCGCAAGTCGTCCTTGTCGATCCCAGCGTGCTGAGCACGCTCGACGATCGTGAGTTTCGTGCCGGGCTTTTCGAGTCGCTCAAATGTGGAGTGATTCGCGACCAGGCGCTGTTTGATTTCATGACGCGCAAGGCGCCGCAAATCCTGAAGCGTGACAAAGCAGCCTTGCTGCGGATCATCACGGACTCCGTGCGCGCAAAGGCCGAGGTGGTCTCGGCCGACGAAAAAGAGTCTGACCTGCGCCGCATCCTCAACTTTGGACACACCATTGGCCACGCCCTGGAAACGGTTACCGGTTATCAATACTTTCTCCATGGCGAAGCCGTGGCCTGGGGCATGATTGCCGCGGCGGACATCGCCGGCGCCGTGGGTGTTTGTAAACCGGAAATCGCCGAGCAGATCAAGACCGCCGTTCTTGCGTTTGGTCCGCTGCCAAGAGTGAACTGCGCCACGGACGCAGTCCTCAGCCGGTTGACGTCTGACAAAAAGACGGTCGCCGGTGCCGTTCACTTTGTTCTTCCGCAAAAAATCGGCAAAGTGAAAATCACCAGTGATATTCCCACCGAAATTGTCCGCAACGCCGTGGATCGCATAAGAAACGAGCAGATCAGAAACCATGCCTGAGATCGAAAAAATGACATCAGCGTCAGTCGGTGCCACGTCCGCAGGCAACGTCGGTACCACTCCCGTTGGTACCACCGGCACAACGCCGGTTGGTTCCACTGGCGCTACGCCAGTCGGAGCAAATGACGAGCGCTCCGCCGCGCAAGCCGTCCGCCAGATGTTTGACGAAATCGCTCCGCGTTACGACTTCGCCAATCACACTTTGTCGATGAACGTTGATCGCTTGTGGTGGCGGCGTACGGCCAAAACGTTTTCTCACATCCTGAAGCGCAATGACGCCTGCGTTTTGGACCTGTGTGCCGGCACCGGCGACATGGCCGTGGCGTTGCGCTCTGAGGCCGACCGTGTGAAAAGTTCCGCGGCAATATGCGCGCTGGATTTTTCTCATCAGATGCTTTCGCACGGTCTGAGCAAGTATTCGCAGCGGAACATTCAGCCCGTTGAAGCCGACGCCCTGCAACTTCCTCTGCGCGAAGCCAGCGCGGACCTGGTCGTGTCCGCCTTCGGCTTTCGCAATCTTGCTAATTACGATGCCGGCTTGCGTCAGATATTCCGTGTACTCAAACCGGGAGGCGAAGTCGGCATTCTGGATTTTGGGGAACCCGGCGGCCTCATGGGCAAACTCTACGGATTTTACTTCCGCTACATTCTGCCACGCATCGGAACGTGGATTTCCGGAGTTCGCGGACCGTATGAGTATCTTCCCGCGTCGGTAAAGAAGTTTCCTGCTCCGCAGCAGATGCTCTCACGTATGGAAGCCGCCGGCTTCAAAGACGTCAGTTGGACTCCCTATACGTTCGGCATTGCCGGGTTGTATCGCGGGCGCAAATAATTACACCGCGAACAGGATTGTAAACAGCAGCACCAGTCGGTATAGGTGGAAGATGAAGTAAGTGGCCAAGGCCAGAGGAACGGCCCGGGCTACGGTAGCGGTCACTCCTCCACGATAAAATTCCTTCATGCCCAGGCCAAGGTAAGCAGCGAACCCTCCAAATTCCAGCAGCGTGGCAGCTTCGTCCAGTACGCCCAGTGAAAACGGATGGCCCGTGGCGCGCATGGTCACAAACAAAAGAGATATGCTCACTAGAACAAGCAGCAGCCAAAGCAGCCACCATGCGTAACCGTGCAGCGCAAAGATCAGATGCTCGGTAAAGAAATGCCGGCTTCCCAGATAAAACAACGCCAGCACACTGGCCAACATGGGCGCCATCAGCAGAACCAGGGTCTTGGCTTGCAGATGGGAAACCCGGTCAAAACGTTGCGCGAATTCGGCCATCTTGTCTGCATCCGTGCGGGCAATGTGTTCTTGGGCCAGTTTTTTCGCAACCAGTGGCTGGGCAACGCGGCGCAGAAAAGTATTGTTTTCAAAGGCACGCAGCGGCGGACCCAGGATTTCTAGTCCCGTAAACGGTTGCAGCACAAAAAAGATCAGGTTGCATACAAAGAAGAGTTGCAGGGGAGACATGTACGGCTTGCGCCGGCCCATAAAAAACTCTGCTGTGAGCCTGCCCGGACGCCTGATCAGGGTGCGCAGACTCAGGAAAATCTTGGAGTCTATGTGGAAGAAAGCCTCTGCGGCTTCAGCAAGAACATGTCCCATGGAGAAATTGTGTCCCTCATGGTGCTTCTCTCCGCAGTGCGCGCAGAATTCTTCCGTCGCCGTGTGGCCGCAGGTTACACAGGTCCAACTGGATGCGGAAAGCGAGGTCGTTTCTGTCTGGTCTGTTTCTTTAGTTGATAGATTGTCCGCGGGCATTTGCCGGATATGGTAACAGAGGTTATTTGTGCCTCAGCCAGGTCGAGCATCACGCAACGATGGCATCCGTATAAATGGCCATGCCGACCACCGCGTCCGCGCCCATGGCGTCGAGTTCGGCAACTTCGTCCATGGACCGGATTCCGCCGGCGACGATCAACTGTGTCGCCGTGCCGGCGCGCAATGTGCGTGCCACGTCCATGGGAAACCCCGTCATCGTGCCTTCGGTATCAATGTGCGTGTAGAGAAACGCGCCGCAGTAAGGCTCAAGGGCTTGCATCATATCCAGCGGAGCAATGCTAGTTCCTTCTTTCCAACCTTGAATCGCCACGCGTCCGCCCCGGGAGTCGATGGCAAAGGTCAGTCGCTCCGGGCCCACGCCGCGCGAGCATTCTTCCGCCAAGGCGGAGTCGATCACTCCATCTTTAATCAGGGACGATCCCAGGATTACGCGCCGGGCGCCCAGCGTGAGCAACTCTTGTGCGCGCGCCAGCGAACGAATTCCTCCGCCTACCTGGCATGGCAGACGTTTACACACCATGGCGATCAGATCGCGATTGTTGCCTTGGTTCATCGCCGCATCAAGATCGATCAGTTGGACCAGCGGGTATTTGGCGAAGCGTTCGATCCAGTAGTTGAAGTCGTCAAACTCCAGAGCTTTCTTCTCACCCTGGACCAGTTGCACAATTCTTCCGCCCATGAGGTCAATCGAGGGAATCAGCACGGCCACCTCATGGGGATACCCGCCGCCAACAACGTCTGCTTCAGTTCGGCAACGGCATGTGTTCCGAAGTGGAATATCGAAGCCGCCAGCGCCGCATCGGCTTTGCCTGCGGTGAAGACGTCAATGAAATGTGCAGCGTTGCCCGCCCCGCCGGAAGCAATCACCGGAATCGCAACCGCCTGCGCGACCGCTGCCGTCAGTCCGCAGTCAAAGCCCGCGCCGGTGCCGTCACGGTCCATGGAGGTGAGCAGGATTTCTCCCGCGCCGCGAGATTCCGCTTCGCGCGCCCATTCCAGTGCGTTGCGGCCGGTAGCTTTGCGGCCTCCGGCAATATAGACCTCCGCGGATTCAGGCGCGTTCGTTCCACGCTTGGCGTCAATCGCCACGATTACCGCTTGTGATCCAAATCGTCCGGCGATCTGCTCGATCAAACTTGGATCGGCGACGGCTGCCGAGTTCACGCTGACTTTGTCCGCGCCCGCATCAAAGACCTGCGCAGCGTCTTCCAGCGTGCGTATGCCGCCGCCAACGGTGAAGGGAATAAACAGGTGTGCCGCGGCACGGCGAACCGTCTCCACTAGTGTTTTGCGTCCGCCGGAAGTGGCCGTGATGTCGAGCAGAACAATTTCGTCGGCTCCGGCGTTTGCGTGGAGCTGGGCCAGATCTGCCGGATCGCCGGCGTCCCGCAGTTGCTGGAACTTGATGCCTTTCACGACGCGTCCGGCGTCCACGTCCAGGCAGGCGATGATCCGCTTGGTCAGCCGGCCGTTAGCGGAAGGTGTGTCGCCGCTTAGTGCGCTCTCCCGAGGTTCTCTTTGTGAACGCTCAGAGGGCACAGAAATTCTCCAGGATCTTCAGGCCCGCAGCCCCGGATTTTTCCGGATGGAACTGCACGCCGAAAACGTTGTCGCGTTCCACTGCGGCAGAAAACTCTCCGCCGTATTCGCTCGATGCCACGGTAGCGTCGGTCATCGGCGCGCGATAGGAGTGTGTGTAGTAGACGAAAACTTTATCGTCCACGCCGCGCAGCAGACGCGAGCCATCGCGAATGTCGATCTGGTTCCATCCCACGTGCGGTGACTTTACTGTGGCAGGAAACCGCGCGCACTCGCCGGCGAAGAGGGATGCCCCGGGAGTTTCTGGCGCTTCCGTGCTGCCAGAAAACAACCACTGCATGCCCACGCAGATGCCCAAGAAAGGCTTACCCTGAGCGATGGCGTCCAGCACCGGCTTACGCAGATGGTGATTGAGAGTCTCGCAACGTGAGAAGTGTCCAACGCCGGGGACAATGATCTTGTCGGCTGCGGCAATCACCGCCGGATCGCTCGTGACTTCCGACTTTGCGCCCAGGTGCGTAAGCGCTTTTTTGACGGAGCTGATGTTGCCCGCGCCGTAGTCAACAATCGCGATCATAACAATCCCTTGGTGCTGGGCAGCATTTTGGCCAACTGGCGGTCCCGCGAACACGCGACGCGCAGCGCACGAGCGAACGCTTTGAATAATGCTTCAACCTTGTGATGGTTCGACCGGCCGTACATGGTTTTCAAATGGACATTAGCTTTGGCGCCGCGGGCAAATCCTTCAAAGAAATCATGCACCAGTTCGGATTGCAGATCGCCCACTTTCACCGAACGCACGCCGGTGTTGATGACCCAGGCAGCGCGTCCGCTGAAGTTCACGGCAGCAATGCCCAAGGTTTCGTCCATGGGCATTAGGAAGTATCCGGCGCGCATGATGCCTTTTTTGTTGCCCAGCGCGGAGTGGAACGCTTCGCCCAGCGCGATGCCTACGTCTTCCACCGTGTGGTGCTGGTCCACGTCCAGATCGCCTTTAGCGCGCAGCTTCAGGTCAAACGCGCCATGCCGCGCGAAGAGTTCCAGCATGTGGTCCAGAAAGCGGATCCCCGTGGACACTTCATAGCGGCCCTGGCCTTCAATGGTGAGCGCCAGTTCTATGTCCGTCTCCGTGGTGGAGCGGTGGAGACGAGCCTTTCTCACGGCTTCACCTCGGGCTTGGCTGCAAGTTTTGCTTCAGTCACAACTTTCGTCGCGCCCCCATTCGCCTCAGCAGCATTCGGTTCCGAAGGCGGCATAATCTCCGGATCATTGGCGGACGCGATGCGCGCCGTGATTTCTTTTAGCAGGTAAACCACGTGTTCCATTTCTTTCTGTGTACCAATCGAGATGCGGACGCACCCGGGACAATCCGGACGATCGCGCAGAGACACGCCGCATTCCAGCATGGTTTCCAGGATTGCTTGTTTGTGGTGGCCAAAACGGCAAAGCACGAAATTTCCCTGGCTGGGCCAGCACTTAAAACCGAGTTCTTCCAGTTCTTTTTGCAGCCACTCGCGGGATTCCTTCACCTGCTTCACAATGTCCGCGACGAACTGGCGGTCCGTCAGCGCTTCGCGCAGCGCTTCCAAGGCGCAGGTGTTCACGTTGAACGGCGGACACATGCGTCGTACAACGGAAATATGTTCGGACGCGCCAATGAGAACTCCCATCCGCATTCCGGCCATGCCATACGCTTTTGAAAAAGTGCGCGCCACAAAAATGTTTTTCAGCTTGCCCACCTGGTCCAGCACACTCTGGCCGCAGAATTCAAAATAAGCTTCGTCCACCAGAACGGCGGCGTCCGGCGCAGCCTGTGCGATCCTTACGATGGTGAAGCGGTTGATTGCCACTCCGGTAGGATTGTTGGGATTGGTAATGAAAATGATGCGCGTCCTGGGCGTAACGGCCGCGATCACTTCATCCAGCGGAAAAGCAAAATCTTCGCCCGCGGGCACGCGAATGATCTTGGCCCCGGCGGCTTGCGCCAGCACTTCATACATCGCAAACGTCGGCGGCACCACAATCACTTCGTCGTCCGCTTCGAGATAGCCGCGGCAAACCAGGTCAATGGCTTCGTCCGCTCCGTTGGTCAAAATGACCTGTGCCGGACCAACGCCTAGGAAACTCGCAACCAGTTGTTCGCCAGGCTCGCGCGGCGGATACAGTCCCAGCTTTTTGGCGTCCATGGCTTGCAGTTTGGCCAGCACGCGCGGAGAGCATCCCGTGGTGCTCTCATTCATGTCCAGGCGCAGTTTGGCTTCACCGCTCAGGGGCGAATGATATTCGCGAATTTCCAGAAGACATTTTCGGGGCTTAAGCAATCGGGCACCTCACTCGGATGGATTCTGCATGGGCCTTCAAGCCCTCGGCTTCAGCCAGCGTGACCACGGCTGCGGCAATGTGCTCCAGACCGCCACGGGAAAGCTGCTGAACGGAAATTGTTTTAACAAAGTCATGTACGCCCAGGCCGCCGCGCGAGCGGGCCACCGCGCCCGTAGGCAACACGTGGTTCGGACCGGAAGCATAATCACCCGCGGCTTGCGGCGAATAGTCGCCGACGAAGATTGATCCGGCGTTGCGGATCACCGGCAGGTCTTCTTCATTGATGGTGATGTGTTCCGCGGCAATGCGATTGGCAAAGTCAATGGCTTGATCGTGCGAAGCCGCAAGCAAGACTGCGCCGTTGTCACGCAATGACGTCTGGGCAACCTTGTTGTCCGCGGCGGCGGCTTCGCTGGCAACGTCGCCTGCAAGCTCAACGGAAGACGTGACGAAGACCGCCAAGGCGTCAGGATCATGTTCCGCTTGCGCGACCATATCGGCGGCGATGAAGCGTGCGTTGCCGCGTTCGGCCACGATGACGACTTCGGTAGGCCCGGCAAGAAAATCAATGCCGCAATCGAACGCAACCATCTTTTTTGCAGCTGTCACGAAAAGATTTCCAGGGCCAACGATTTTATCCACACGCGGTACAGACTTGGTCCCGTAAGCCAGCGCGGCGATGGCCTGCGCGCCGCCAACACGAAAGAATTCACGTACGCCAAGGAAGTATGCTGCGGCCATTGTTTCCGGGGCCGGCCGGGGAGAAGCCACGCGTATGTTGGGCACGCCGGCCACTTGCGCGGGAATCACAGTCATGAGCAAAGTAGAAGGTAGCGGGTAGCGACCTCCCGGGACGTAACATCCCGCCGATTCCAGCGGACGCACCACTTGGCCAACGTCAATGCCGTTGGAGTTCACCTGCCGCCATTCGTTTGGCTTCTGCATCTCGCAATAGCCGCGAATATTATCAGCGGCAATTTTCAAAGCCTGCTTGAACTCTTCAGAAACACTCTGCCATGCTTGCTCAAGCTCCTTCTGCGAAACTTGCAACGGCTGGCGCTGACGAAGGCCGTCAAGCTTTTCCGCGTACTTACGCAACGCCTGGTCGCCGTTCTTGCGGACGTCCGCCACAATCCGTCGCACGGCTTTTTCCACGCGCGCCAGGTCGGTGGCGCCGCGTTTTT
>JANXPR010000403.1 GCA_025357215.1 Acidobacteriaceae bacterium
CAAACCTTTCAACTCGATCAGACGTTTGGTCTTGCGGTCTGTCGCGGAAAAATCAATGTCGGCCGATGCCGTCCTTGTACGCGTGTTCAGGTCGCCCAGTTCGGACATCAGCTCAAAAGCTTTCTCAATGCGGGCTTTCGATTTGCGGGTGCGTGCCTTGGCTCCACGGCGCAGCCACTCAATCTCGCGGTGGACCATGTTCTCCAACGCTTCCTGGTGCCGCGTCTGGGCCAGCAGAAATTCTTCCTTCTTAATCAGGAACTCGCTGTAATTGCCGTGCACACGCAACAGGCCGTCTGGATACGCGCGGCTCAGCTCAGCCATCTCCGTGGCCACGTTCTCAAGAAAATAGCGGTCGTGGCTGACCACGACGGACGCGAAGTCCGCGTTCTCCAACAATTCTTCCAACCACTCAATGCCTTCCAGATCCAGATGGTTGGTCGGCTCGTCGAGCAACAGTACATCGGGATGCAGCACCACAGCTTCGACAATCGCCAGACGTTTGCGCCATCCGCCGGAAAGAGATGCCGCGGTGGCTTCAAAGTCGGGGAAGCCGGCGCGTCCCAGCCACTCCACTGTTCTACGTTCACGTTCGTCTTCGGCAACGTTGGCGCGTTTCAACGCCGCGGCAATCACTGATCGCACGGTCACGCCGGCGGCAAACTCGGATTGCTGTTCCACATACGCCAGGCTGGTGCGTTTACGCGTAGCCACGTCGCCGGTGTCGGGTTCCATTTCGCCGGCCAGGATTCGTAGCAGCGTCGACTTGCCCGATCCATTAGGACCAATCAGCCCGATGCGGTCGCCTTCCGAGACGGTGAAGGACACGTCTTGGAAAAGCGGCGCGGCGCCGAAGCGTTTGCTGATGCCTTGAGCGTTGATGATGGGCGGCAAGAGTCTGCTGTTCCTTAAGGAGAGAGGTCAGGTTCAGGATAGCAGACATCGCCGCCGCCGTTTGGTTGTCAGATTACGCCGCGCCCTGATTAAAGCACACCCATCTGTGTCATCAGTGACGATCTGTGGTTGAGTTGGCTTAGCGCATCCTGATCTGGTTGTACGCGATCTTGATCAAGTTGCTCACCGAACCATCAAAGGTGTCCAGGTCGTTCGCGTCCGTGCCACAGAACTTTTCCCGCCACGTGGCCAGATCAATGGCCTTGGGGACAGCCGCTTCAATCTCGGCCGCGGTTTTGGATTCATTCAGCTCTTTTTCCACCTCGTGGTTTACGGCTGTCAAAAAGTCCATTACCTGTTGCACATACGCGGTACCGTGGAGAATTTCTCCGTGCCCGGGCACAATCGTTTCGACATTCAATTTCAGAGCGGCGCGCAACGTCTCCACAAAGTCCAGGGGAAAGAAGCCGCCGTAAAAATAAGGAACGGGATGGTCGAGCAGGTCGCCCATGGCCAGAATCTTTTCGTTGGGTAGATAAACCACGGTATCGCCCGCGGTATTCCCGCGGCCCAGGAATTTGATCTGGACCGGACGGTTTCCCAGGTCGATGTCCAGTTCATGGTCGAAGACTACGTTGGGCGGAAGTTGTGTGGCGCCTTTGAGTTCGGCAACTACCACGGACGTGCCGTTGAATGATCTCTCAACGTCACGACGCCGGGCATCGGTGAGCGCGGAGCCATCCGGCAATTTGCCGGAATCCAGGATCTTTTTGTAAAACTCCGCGCGGCTGGGATAACGCAACACCGCTCCCGGATTGAATCCGGCGACCATTTTGGTGGTGGCCCGCTGCGCAACGATCTGGATGCCGGGAAAAGCCGCGGCGTAGGTCGCGTTGCCCAAGGTGTGATCAAAATGCCAATGCGTGTTCACCAGATAGGTGACAGGTTTGTTCGTCCACTTGCGGATTTGTTCGATGTCTTCCTGCGCGGACGAAGGCATCAGGCAGGAGTCAACCACCAGCACAAACTTTTCGCCAATTACCACGGTGGTGTTGCCCTGCGGGAAAGTGTCCGGCGCATCCGGATGGCGGATTTCGTAAACGTTCTCTGCCAGCTTGGTTACCGTGCGCGTGCGGCTGATGGAAGAATCGGCCAGAGCCAGGTGGCTGACGGCGGCCAGGGTGAACGTGATCAGACACAGAAAAGAGCGAGAAGAAAAGAGACTGAGCAAGCGCGACATTTTGAAAGCCTTAGAAGAACGGGAGTTGTAGTTCTGCCTCCAATTCTCTGCAAGGTCGGCGATGATCGTCTTGTACGTTCTTGCCGTTTCGGAAAAAGAGTCGCAAATTGTCGCGACGGGGTCTCTTTATTTCACCTGCAAATTTGCAAAGTACGCTTCCGTGGTGGTGTGGGACCAAAGCGCGATCTGTCCGTGGCCGTCGCCGCGCTTGAGATCGTTGACCACCAGGGACGGTTGCGCGGCGCCGTTCACATAGAGTGACGCTTTGGCTCCGGCGACCTCGATCTTCAGGTGCGTCCACGCGGCGGGTTCAAGGTCGGCGTACGATTCGTAAACGCCGGGGCTTTCTTTTCGCAAGCGCTGCCAGCCGTAGTCCGGGTCGGATACATATTGTACCGAGTGGTTGCGAACCAGTTGATCGCTGTCGCGTGCATTGAGCGGCCGGATGTAAAACATTTCAGCGCCTTCGACCGCGCCTTGGACCCGAAAGGCGACGCCGATAAATCCCTTCATGTTGGGAGCCGATCCAGGGCGGGGCGCTCCGGCTACGTCCACTTCGATCGTGCCGTCCTTGAATTCCGAGCCGTTGACGATCGCAAAGATCGAGCCGTCATTCTTTTCCTGTCCAGCGGGCGGGGCAAGCCGGACGGCGCGGCGTCCTTTATATGTCAGCACCGCAGACGCTCCGTTGACCACGGTGAGAGCCGATGGGGCATCGAGGCTAAGTTTTGTTGCGGATCTGCTTTCCAGCGAAATTCCGGGGGCGAGCAACGCAGCGGCAAAGGTCCCGAGTAAGAAAGTTTTTTTACGCATTGAAATGGAGTCCTGTCATGGAGATCAATGAAACTTGAAAGGAAATGTCGTTTGGTTTTCCGGCAATCCCGTGGAAAAGTTTCTCTAAGCGTGAGCGGGTGTGTCTTGAACGTTCTTGCGGTCAGCCGTAAACCGCCCGGGTGTGGTGCCGACCAGGCGGCGAAAGTGCCGGGTGAGGTGGCTTTGATCGGCAAAGCCGGTAGCCAGGGCAACTTCAGAAAGCCGCCAGCCCGCGCGCAACAAGTCCTTGGCGCGATTCACGCGGAGAAGAGTTTGGTAGGCATGGGGTGGCATCCCCGTCTCCAGGGCAAATACGCGATGCAAATGAAATGGACTCAGGTTTGCCAGGCCAGCGAGATCCGTGAGAGCAATGCTGCCGGAGAAATGTTCCTGGATATATTCGCGCACACGCCGGACGGCATGCCGTTCGCGCTTGAGAGCCTGAGACGTGGCATGAGCGTCAGAGCCACGGGTGATGAGCAAGTGCAGAAACTGAAGCAGCAGGTCTTCCTGCTGCAGTCTGGAACCACCATCAGACTGGGTTTCTTCCAGCGAGCAATGCAAACGCAGAAAGCTTTCCTTGATGGCCGCGTCGGCCACCAGCATTTCCGGAAATTGCGGATTTGCCGCCGCTCTCCCCGTGACCTGATGCGCCACTTTCGAAAAGAGCGGCTGTGGCAAATACAAACTGCGGAAGCTGATGCCGCGGGCATCGTCCACCCAATTCTCGTGGACTTCTCCAGGCGGTGTAATGACGAAATCTCCGCTCACGACTTGGCGCGACGTCCCGCGACAGCCAAGATAACCGGAACCCGAAGAATAGAGACAAAGATGGAGCTCATCATGCCAATGCCGCGGATAGCGATGCGTGACTCCGCTCCCGCGATAGGCCACCGTTCCTGTCAGAGTTGGCCGCCACACTTCAATTCCAGCAACCGAATCGGAAACAACGGTCTTGGTGGCGGTAGAGGGCATGAATTTGATAGACGTCCGATTCGCGGAAACGTAACCCTCCGCGTGCGAAGTTAGCCGGTTTCCGCTGATAGAATTACGCCCAAACAAAATCTTTTGGAGGAACCGTGAAAGACGTCTCGAAGTTTTTGTCCCGCAGAAGTTTTCTTACGCACACATCTTGCTTTGGCGCTTATTACGCGTTGGCGCAAATGATTCCCCTGCCGGCGCTGGCGGAAACTTTGGGCCCGCAAAGCAACGCTGCTTCGCGCGTGTCGCAGACGCCAATCGTGGACAAAGGTTTTGCCGTGGTGCGGAAAATTGGCAACGGTCTCTATGCCACGATTTCCGATCCGTCCAAGGGACCCACCACGTTGTGCAACGGCGGATTCCTCGTCGGCAAAGATGCTGCCATGCTGATTGAAGGTTTCACCACCGCCGGCGGAGCAGCCTTCCAGATGGACGCGCTGCGCATGGTTTCGCAGGTCCCGGTGAAGGGCGCGCTGGACACGCACTATCACTTTGATCACTCCATGGGCAACGCCTATTACGGCGCGAATGGCGTGCCGCTGTGGGCACACGCGAACGCGGCCAAGCGCATCGTTGATAGTTATTCTCCGCTGCAAGGGGCGGACAAAGCCGCCGTGCTGGCGCCGTTTGAAAAATTGGTGAAAGACGCCAAGAACGAAACCGAAAAAGCCCATGCGCAAAGCGACTTGAACGCCATTACCACGGTGTATACCATCGCCAACGGTTCAGTGCTGGGGCTGCCGAATCGTCCGATTGATCCTTCCAAGCCCACCCCGGTGGACCTGGGCGGCGTGACGGCGGTGATTGAATCCATGCCCGGGCATTCCGGTACGGACATGATCATCCGCGTGCCGGACCAGAACGTGGTTTACACCGGCGACTTGCTCTTCAATGGATGGTATCCGGTTTGCTTCGACGAGAAAGCCACGATCTCCGGATGGCGCGCCACGCTCGCCAAGTTCGCTGCCATGGACAAAGAGACGGTCTTTGTTCCCGGCCACGGGCAGATCTGCGGACAAGAAGGCGTTGCCACTCTGCGCGAAGTGTTTGACGACATCGCGGGCCAGGCCGAGAAGATGTTCAAAGCCGGCGTCCCGGTGGCGGAAGCACAGCAGCGCTACGCGGTGCCGGACAAATTCAAAAACTTCCCGGTATTTGCCTGGGGCTTCACGATTGCTCCGGCCATCGGCAAGCTGTATGGAGAGTGGCAGAGCAAATAATCGCCGTGATCGCGCGTGATCGGGAAAACCAAACGTAACTGCAATTACCACAGAGGACACAGAGGAGCTCGGAGGTCTGGGTTCTTTTGTGTCCTCTGAATTATTTACATGCGCCAAAGGATTCTCAGTCGGCGATTTTTGGCAGTTCTAGCAATTCTGTGCCGGAGTTAACGCGGCTCGGACCGCATGGTTTCCCAAAAGTACATGACCTTGTCCGCGATGGTAACTGCCCTCCTGGGCAATGGCCTTGAACAACCGTAATCGGGTGGATAACGGCGACCAACGTTATTCTTGAGTCACACAGGAGTTTCCCAAAAAATGAATACACCACTTCATCTGTGGCGCAATTTCGGCGCGGACCGCGACTCCAAGCGCCGCTTTCCGCTGGTCATTAGTATTCTGGCGTTTTTGTTCAGCACTTTTGTGTTGACCGTGACTCTTTTCGGTCAAAGCCGGACAGCGAAGCCGCGCCCCACGCAGGCCCAGACCAGCGCGTCTATCCCCGCGGCAACCGGCGGTCATCGTGATCTGAGCGCGTCACTGGCGGACCTGGACCGCGTGTCGCAAGCCACGGACAGTGACATTGCCAACCTGCACGTGGACAAGTGGGGTCCCGGTTGGACGAAAACCATTCTGCGCAGCAAGGACCAGAACCAGCAGCAGGCGCAGCAAGTAGCCGCGTCACTACAGCGCAACTTGCGCGGCGCCATGCCAGGACTGATTCATGACGTCCAGAACGCGCGTGGCAGCCTCTCTACAACTTTCAAGCTCTATGACAATCTCAGCGTGGTGTGTGAAGCGTTGGATTTGCTGATCACCGCGGCGGAAGCTAAAGGCAAGAAGGAAGAATCCGCGCCGCTGAACGAAGACTATAACGCTCTGATCCGTTTGCGCCGTGAATTCTCCAACTACATTCAGGCAGGCACCGTTGCGCTGGAGACCAAAGGCAAGCTGCCTGCGTACACCGGCTCTACCTCGTCGGGCAGGTCAGGATCCGGATCGCAAACTGTAACTGGCCCGGGCGGTGTGAAGAGAATCATTGTGGACGATGCGATTCCGGAGAAGAAGCCGGCCGCCACGCCTGTCCAGAAAAAGAAACCTGCAGCCGCGGCGCCAAGCTCGGCTGCAAGTGAGCTGCCGGCTCCAGCCAGCGCGCCCGCTCCGGTGACGGCCCGCGCGGTTGCGCCGCCGGCGCCGAACAATGCGGTACGCAGCCCTTCAGCCACCGTTGCGTCCGCACCGCAATCATCGAATACCGCGCCCGTGGCTTCGACCTCTACTGTATCTGTACCAGCCGCGGCGCCTGTGCCAGTTCCCGGATCCGCCGCAGCGCCGTCTCCCGCGCAAATGCAAGCGCTGGTTCCCGCTCCAAGTCCTTCTCCTACCCCCAAGAAAAAAGCCACCGTCATCTACAGCAATTAATTAAAAACTTTAATGTGGCCGGATATATGCGCGGACCGCATTGACGCCAGAGTTTTCCGGCAAAAGAGTTTTTGTTGGAACAATTCGCTGCCGCCAGAAGTTAATGTAGCCGAAGCCCGGTTCTACGTGACATTTATTCAAAGCGATCGTCGGTTTCCGTCCATGCGACATTCATTGTTATTCATTGTGCGATCGCACGGCGGAGATGAAACATTTTTCGTCACACTTTAAACCACAGCCCGGCTGGTATTTTCTGACTGGCTCGCGCGAGAACATTGATTTGATCCGCCGCAAGCTGGGCGTGTGGGACCCGGAAGAGAAAAAGGTCGAACACATGAACGTGCTGACCATCGGTAATGAAGCGCAGGCGCGCTGGCTGGACATGGAGTCCGTGGCCAAACCGGACGACATCAGCACGACAGTGATGCGGATGCTGAAGATGGGCGTTGTAAAAGCGAGCGTGGTGAAGACGAGCGCGGTGCAGGCAAAACGCTAGTTCCTCAAGCGCATAACCTAGAATCTACCTGAGTTGAACCCACGGGTCATTCCTGGTTTAGCTAGAAATACGGTATCATCTCCGGCCATGAACCTATTCTGGCGAAGGTTGGGACTTGTAGCGTGCCTGGTTGTTTCCGTCCACCTTGCGGAAAAGTCAGCGCGCGCTGATGGTCCGCCATGGGTGGAAGTAAAGTCCGCGCATTTTTCCGTGGTGACCGATGCCGGAGAAAAACGCGGCCGCGAAGTGGCTACGCGTTTTGAGCAAATGCGCGCGGTTTTTGCCGCGCTCATGACCAAGGCCACCGTGAATCTGCCCGTGCCTTTGCAGATTGTAGCCTTCAAAAACACCAAGGAAATGCGGGACTTTGCGCCACTGTGGCAGGGCAAACCCACGAAACTGGCTGGACTGTTTCAAGGCGGCTCGGACCGTAGTTTCATCATGCTGGATCTGTCCGCGGACAATCCATGGAGCGTGGTTTTTCACGAATACGGGCACCAGTTGATGAATGGCAACATGGCCCGCCAGTCCGCGCCGTGGTTTGAAGAAGGTTTCGCGGAATTCTTCTCGACCATTGAGGTAGACAACAAAGAAGCCCGCGTGGGCAAGGTGCCAGACCACTACTATTACACGCTGCGGCAAACCGGCATGATGAAAGTAGCCGACCTCTTCCGGGTGCAACAGAATTCGCAAACGTACAACGAGAGTGGTGACCGGCGAACGGTCTTCTATGCGCAATCGGGGATGATGGTGCACTATTTTTATGACCACCAACTGGTGCCCAAACTTACCGCTTACTTTGACTTGACGATGGCCAAGCGCGTCCCGGTGGAAGACGCCATCCAGCAGGCGCTGGGCATGAGCGCGGCGCAACTGGACAAAGAGTTCCAGAACTACGTGAGCAGCGGACACTCGAAATACTTTGTCATCCCCACGCCACCCAACATCGCCACCACGGCGTTTACCACCGCGCCGCTAACGGATGCCGACACCCGCGCCATTCTTGCCGACATCCACGCACATTCGCCTGACTATAAAGACAAGGCCATTGCGGATTTTGAAGATATCCTGAAAACGCAACCCAACCACGGCGGCGCGAACCGTGGGCTGGGCTACGCGTACATGGTGAAAGGCGAATACAAGAAAGCGGCGGAGTGTTATCGGAAAGCCGAACAGGCAGACGCCAAAGACCCGCGCGTGCACTACTACATTGCCATGCTGATGAGCCGCGACGGCGGCTATTCCAGCGAAGAGTCGCGCGAGGAGATGATCAAGGAACTGGAGGCCGCCATTGACCTGGACCCATCATTCGCTGATGCCTACATGCTGCTGGGTTTTGCTCAGGCCCAAAGCGGTGACCGCGAGAAAGGGCTGGAAACCGCACAGAAGGCCCTGCTGATCAACCCGCGCGATTTGTCGTATCAATTCAATCTGGCGCAAATGTATCTCAGCAACCAGAAGTACGATCAGGCGGCGGCCCTGCTGCACGCGGTGGAGAATTCCGGCAATCCAATGCTGGCGGTCCAGGCCACGTCCGCGCTGCGCGCGATGGAACGTATGAAAGCCGACAATGCGCGGTTTTCCTCAGCGTCTGAAGATAAAGACGAAACCAGCGTCGGCTTCCGCGATCCGGATTCGGTTTCGTCAAAAGAAGCCAAGTCTGGCGAATCAACATCACGCGAAACGCCGCAAAGCAATGACAAGAATAAGAAAGCGCCGACAAAAGAAAAGTCCACGGGCCACATTACAGTGCAGGTCACAGGCGGACAACAACCCAAGGTCGGATTCCTGCGCGGTGTGCTGGCCACCGCGGACTGTTCGGCGCCCCCTTCGGCCTTGCTGAGCGTTACCTCCGGCGACAAGAAGTGGAAGATGAAAATCCAGGACATCAATCGCGTGGCGCTGCTGGGAGCCGACAAATTCTCCTGTTCCTGGACGAACAAGAAGGTAGCGCTGAACTACGTGGTCACCGGGGAAAATCAGGGCGCGGTGATTTCAGTGGAACTCGAGTAGATATCGCAGCGAAGGGCAACCGATTGCCATGACCTAGTCCCGAGCCTGCTGTGCTTGCTGATCTTCTCGCCTCATCACAAAGATGTGGTAGGTGACGGCGTCCCAGGCGTTGTGAATCCCGATGAAGAGGAGAAGCAGTACGGCAGCGGCGATCGAAAACAGCGCCGGGCGCGCATATGAGCGCGCCACGCAAGCCGATGCCGTCACAACCGTGTAGGCCGCGAACGGCAGAAGAACGTGAAATAGCCAGTCTTCAAACTCCGGGTTATAAACGGATTGCAGGCGCATCCGCCGCAGCACAATGAATTGGTAGAAAACTCCGAATACACCCAGTAAGCCCCAAACAACCGCGGCGCCGCCAACGCCGTGCCACGGCGCGCTCAGGATTGCCGCCAGCAGCAGTACGGCGCTGAAGTGAACGATGGTCGGAGTGGCAAAGGCGTGTCCGGCCTGGGCCACGCCGTCTTTGAATGGCATGTCCGTGAGCAGGGTCATCACGACAAATTGCAGTCCGATCAACGCGCCGGCAGACGATCCGGCGATCACATAGAAATTCACCCATCCGGCGAGTTCTGTCATGGCAAGCTCCTGAGAGAGTTTACATTGCGAAGATACAGCGGCGGTTGAAACACGGTCGCAAGAATGCGGAAGGGTTTCTCTCAAACACGCTTCATGCTTTAGAAAAAATTTCCTTTGCGACCGTCATGGCGCTCATGGCATTGGGCCAGCCGGAATAAAACGCCAGATGGGTGATCACTTCGATCAATTCCTCTTCCTTGACGCCGTTTTTCACCGCGTTGGGAAGGTGAAACCGCAGTTGGTCCGGACGATTCAATGCCACCAGACCGGCCACGGTGATGAGACTGCGGTCGCGTTTGGACAGTTCTTTTCGTTCCCAGGCATCGCCAAAAAGAACATCGTCCGTCAGTTGGACCAGCTTGGGCGCGAAATCACCGAACATCCTGGCGGCTCCGGAAGGTTCCTTGCTCATGGTTGCTCCTTTTTCTCAATGCCGTTTAGCGGTTCACGAGCTTCTGAAACTCTTCTGGATACCGAGCTCCTTGTACCGCAACCTGCGACGCGGCGGCGTCAATCTGGCGGAGATCTTCGGCGGTAAGCTCAACCGCGGCGCCTCCGATGTTTTCTTCCAGGCGATAGAGTTTCGTTGTACCCGGAATCGGGACCATCCATGGCTTTTGTGCCAGAACCCAGGCCAGCGCGATCTGGGCGGACGTGGCTTTCTTTAGCGCGGCGAATTTGCCGATCAAATCAACCAGCGCCTGATTCGCTTTCCGGTTTTCCGCCGAAAAGCGAGGAACAACGTTGCGGAAGTCGTTCTTGTCGAACTGCGTGTCCTGGCTGATGGCGCCGGTAAGAAAGCCTTTACCCAAAGGACTGAACGGCACGAACCCAATGCCGAGCTCTTCGAGCGCAGGTATCACTTCCGCTTCAGGCTCTCTCCACCACAGCGAGTATTCACTTTGCAGGGCCGTGACTGGCTGAACTGCGTGTGCGCGACGAATCGTGTTAACGCCGGCTTCCGAGAGTCCGAAGTGCTTGACCTTGCCTTGCTGGATGAGATCCTTCACGGCCCCGGCAACGTCTTCAATTGGCACGTTGGGATCAACGCGGTGCTGATAGAACAAGTCGATGCGATCCGTCTTGAGGCGCTTGAGCGACGCTTCGGCGACTTCCTTGATGTGCTCCGGACGGCTGTCCAGTGGGATCGAAGACCGCTGGCCATTGGGATCGAACTTGAATCCGAACTTGGTCGCGATTACTACTTTGTCCCGAACGGGAGCCAACGCTTCGCCTACAAGTTCCTCATTGGCGAACGGACCATAAGCTTCAGCGGTGTCAAAGAACGTTACGCCGCGTTCCACGGCCGAGCGAATCAGGGCGATCATTTCATTCTTGTCCGCTGGCTGACCCAGGCCGAAACTCATGCCCATGCAGCCGAGCCCAAGGGCCGATACTTCCAGATTGCTTTTTCCCAATTTGCGTTTTTGCATTGTTTCTCCTTCCGGACCGTTTTGGCTGATCCGGTTGTCTGATGAAAGACTAGTCCCGCGGGCGGAAGAGGCGGTAGCCCGATCCTTCCGATTTATTGCCTATTTCTCTTGTTCGGTGAAAAAACCTTGGCGCATCCGGCGCGCACTGGCTATTCTAAGCAGGGAATAAGAGAACCCGAGACCATGAAAAATCCCGCCAAAAGCGCCCCTGCGCTATCGCCGCAAGCCCGCGAACTGCGCGAACAGCTGGCCCAACTGGCCCAGAAGATTGCCTCATTCATGGGCTCGGAAGAGAAACGGATAACCGATATTCGCTACCCGCCGGCTTTCAAGTTTCTTTCCTGATAGAGCCGCGACAGAGACTGCTCTCCGCTGCCGCTGCGCGCCAGCCTTCGGCAGAGTGGAAAGATTTTTTTCTTACGTTACCCGGCACTTACCCTTCAGCGCGCGTTGCGCGCCTCGGGGGGCGTACCGGGCTATTTTCAGACGTCCCTAGCGGGACTTGGTTCCACGTTCGACCCGGGCGATTCAAGCGCGAACGCGAAGAGGCGCGCAACGGAACGCTGTCAGGTTGTCCTATTTCGCAATTGATTCGCCGCTGAAAAGACGGTAGTATCCATAAGCCCGTATGGGTAGAAACGTCGCTTGGTCTTTGAAAATCTAGCAACTAGCAACTAGCAATTGGCAACCGGCCAAACAGGTGAGGCTTCGCCTGGTTTAGATCGTTCGGCTCCCGGTTGCACCGGTCCCCTTCGGCTTCACTCAGGGTTTCGGGCTGCGCCCTCAAGCTAAGCCCAGACGATGACAGGTCGTTGGGCGGGCGAATTTGCGGCCGCGCGGCTTCTTTACGACCTCTCAGCCGATGGGCTTGAGCTTGGGCCGTCCAAGCACGGAGCTTGGGCCGTGCAAGCTCCGTGCAAGCTCCGTCCAAGGTCGGTGCAAGGGCCGTCCAAGGGCGAAATTGAAGAAGCCTTTTGTTTGCAACAAGAGTTCAAAAAATGCCGGGTGGGGGGCCGGCGTAGCCGGCAATCGCCGAGATCGCGCGTGATCCCACCCCAGCCCGCGCAAAACCGGCGCGCTCCGGGGGCCCCGGTGATCGCCGTGATCGGAAAAGCGGGCGCAAAGCGATTGCTAAAATCGCCGAAATTGCCAAAATTGGAAATTGAAAGGCAAAAGCGTTCACCACAGAGGCCGCAAGGGACGCAGAGGAAGACAAATCCTAACTGCCGAAATTGGCCCGGACCGAGTTAGTCCTGTTATGCTGTCGCTTCCCCGGAAAACCATGAAAACAGGAAAAAGGTTGCGGAGCGGCGGGTGGTATCCGCCCGTCTTCTTCAACTTGATTGCATGTACGAAGTTGATTGCGCTCACGTGGATCGTGTTCACGTTGATCACGGCGCTGTTGGTTAGCTGTGCTCGTCCGCCGCAGGAGTCTGCTGGCGATGGCGCAAAAGCAGCGCAGTCACCGGAAGCAAAAGCCGCAGGTTCGCCGAAGGCGTCTTCGAAAACCGGGGTGTTACCGTCGACCACGCCGGAGCCCACGGAATGGAGTCTGGCCACGGTGGCTGTGAACATCCTGGACAAAGCCCATCACACTGGATCAGTGGTTGAGCGGTGCCAGTGCGGTCCGGGGAACCGGCTGGTGCTGCTTTATTCCTTTCACACTTCAGATTCTTTTCACGCTGCGGTGAAAGTTGAGCCCATGGCCGAGGCGTTCAACGAAATCAGCAAGCGGTATCCGGATATACAGTGGCGCGAAGTGGGGGAGGGGCACGTCCGCGTGACGGACAATTCGGCGCGCGCTGGATTGCTGAAGGTCCGCGTGAAGGAATTTCTGGTGATTGAAGACCGTCCGCCGCAAGCGGCGCTCTCCGCGTTGTGGAAGACCGATGAAGTTGCGGCGTACATGGCACGGCACAATGTTCACTTTGCCCGGACCCGCTCGGCGAGTTTCGCGGCGGGAGCCAAGCGTGCGCCGGCGATTATCCACGTGAAGAATGCGACAGTGCAGGAAATTATGGACCGCATACTGGATAGCTATCGCGCACCGGCAGGATCGGGCTTGCACAAAGTGTGGATCTATCGCGAATGCCAGCGCGGCGCGGAAACGTTTGTGGAAGTAAGAGTGCTGTGAGCGCAGAGAGATTGCCAAAATCGCCGAAATTGCCAAAAATTGGAAAATGAAAGGCAAGAGAGATCGCTACCTGCACCGCAGCCGAGGGCGGCTGCGCTCCACAAACCTTCTCTGTGTCGCCTCGTTCGGCGCTTGCCGTTTTTTCTTCTCTCTTTTTCTCTTTCAACCAGCCGGGATTCCCGTTATCCTCAAAAGCAATGCCAGTGCGCATGACAGTCTTGGCGAGTGGGAGCCGGGGGAACTGTACGGTTCTCTCCACGGACCGCGCCAGCATCCTGGTGGACGCCGGTCTTTCCTGCAAGGAAACGCTGAAGCGCATGCGATCCGCCGAGGAAGATCCTGAACGGTTACAGGCCATTGTGATTTCCCACGAACACAAAGACCACGTGGCCGGGTTGGATGTGCTGGCCCGCAAGCTGAAGGTTCCGGTGTACATCACCGAGTCCACGTATCAGACGTTTCGTCGCGAGAACAAAGGACGCGACGGCAAGCCGATCACGCTGGAGCGTCGGGAACATTTCCAGTCCGGGCGGAGTTTTATCGTCGGCGACATCAGCGTGATGCCGTTTACCATCCCGCATGACGCGGCCGATCCTTGCGGATTCACGTTCAAGAGTTCGGGCATCAAGTTTGGTCTGGTTACCGACCTGGGCTACATGGCCGCCAACGTGAAAGACCATCTGCGCGGATGCGATGGCCTGATGATTGAGTCCAACCACGACCTGGAGATGTTGCGCACCGGACCATACCCTTGGTCGGTGAAGCAAAGGGTCATGTCCCGTGTGGGGCATCTATCGAACTCCGCGCTGGCGGAGTTTTTCGCCAAAGATTATGACGGTAATGCAGCCTTTTTGGTTCTGGCGCATCTATCTGAACATAACAATCACCCCGAGTTGGCGCGGGAATCGGCTTACCAGGCGCTGGGCGGCAAGATGAGTTTGTTCCAGTCAGCGTCCATCCACCTGGCGCACCAGGACAAGCCATTGCAACCCCTCTGCCTGGGGTGAGAACATGTACCCCATACTTGTAACTGAATAGGCTGTATAGGACTCGAGTCTAGGGAAGCCCATGAG
>JANXPR010000444.1 GCA_025357215.1 Acidobacteriaceae bacterium
GATCGTGCTCCGCGTGCTCGAACCCGAATTGCCGCGTCCGTTCCGTGTCCCCGGCGGAATGCCTGGCGCGATTCTGGTCGGCGTAGGCCCCGCGGCACTGTTGGTCATCGCGTTCATCAAGAATCGCGGTGAGCACCTTACTTTGTGGCGGCTGGGCGAAGTGAGCCAGTGGAGCTTCGGACTGGCGCTCATGGCCCTGGGAGTTGTGTACTACTTTGTGGCAGGACGTTCTTCCAAAGTCTCGAGCGAAGCGAGAGATCCCTATTAGCACGAAGCAAACGGCATCCACTCACTAACTCGCAAACCAACTGCTTAACCACGAAGTACACAAAGGTTCACGAGGAAAAGATTTGGACAAAAAAGTCAGGAGCATTAGAACTCCACCTTTGTGTTCCTTCGTGTCCTTTGTGGTTTAAGCCTTTGCTTTGTTTCTTACCAGAAAATACGCTGCTGTAAGAATAAGCATGTAGAATACCGCGCTCTGCGCCGCCACTTTGGATTGCTGTACCCACCACGTGCTGGCGATCGTCGCAACAATCGCGACAAATCCGAAAATCGAACCCACGGCCCCTAGCGGTGAACGCAATCCGGCTTCCGCCAATTGCTCGCGCGAAACCACTTTTCTGAAGCGCACGTGCGCCAGCAAAGAAACCAGCCACGCGATCATCCCGCCCACCAGCGCGGCGTTGATGATATAGAGGTACGCTTTTCCCGGGATGTACAACTGCAACACAATCGCCCCGACGATCCCCAACATGGACGCCAGCAGCGCTCCCATGGGGACGCCGTTTTGGTTCAGCACGCCCATGCGTCGCGGCGCGTATCCGGAACGGGCAATCGAAAACAACATGCGTGACGTGACGTACAAACTGGCGTTCGCTCCGGAAAGCGCGGCCGTGAGCACCACAAAATTCATAATGAGCCCGGCAGCGGGAATCCCGGCGACTTTAAACACCGTGACAAACGGACTCTCGGTAACGCCAGCCCGGTTCCACGGCATGGCCCCAACCAGCACGGCGATCGCTCCAACATAAATGAACGCCAGTGTGCCAAACGCGATGCGCGTGGCTCGCGCCACGTCCCCGCGCGACCGGGCTTCACCGGACGAAATTGCCACCATCTCGATACCCAAAAAGCTATACAGGCCAAACGAAATCGCCATCAGTGGCGATGACCATCCTTTCGGGGCAAATCCGCCGTTCGCCACATACTGCGGATGGACCTTCCCGCCAAACAACAGCGCGGCGCCCATCAGGATGAATACAAGAATCGTGGCGACTTTGATCATCGCGAACCAGTATTCGAACGTCCCGTAATGGCCCACGGAAAAAAGATTGATGGCCAGCAGAAAGACTCCGAAGATCACCATCCAGATCACGGGAGGCACGCCCGGATACCACTGGCGCATGTAAGTTGCGGCGGCCACCACTTCCGATCCAATGGCGATCACCACGGAAAACCAGTAGCCATAGCGCGCAATAAATCCAGCCCAGCGGTTCAGGTAGAGCTCGGCATACACGCCAAACGAGCCTGCCGCCGGATGAACGGCCGACATTTCTCCCAGTGCCATGGCCACGGTCCAGGAGATGAGGCCGGCGAGCACGTAGGTCACGATCACGGCCGGCCCGGCAACTTCCATGGCCGCGCCTGATCCCAGGAGCAATCCGGTGCCAATGGAACCACCCACGGCCACCATGGCCATCTGGCGGCTCCCCAGTTCGCGCTTTAACCCTTGTTCTTGATCGGACATTGCGCAAAGTTATATACGCATGTCCTTAAGATGCGCCAGCATTGTTTCCATTGGCGACACGTCGCATCCATCACCGGTTTGTCCGCGCATTCGTCGGGATACTCCAGTTACCCGGCTGAGCATTGAGTGCAACGCAAATTCCGCATAGAATTGGAGTTACTCTCACCTCCAGTTCATCTTGTGGCCCGGGTGACGGGATCTGGGGCAACGGAATTCATGGCGGACATCTCCAAACGGCTGGAAAAAGCGGAGCGTTATCTCCAAAAGGGCAAGCCTGAAGCCGCCCTGGAGGAGTACCTGGGCATTTTGGATGAAGAGCCCCGGAACGAACAGGTGCGCCAGACCGCCGCTGACCTCTGCATCGCCCTGGGACGCGGCGCCGAAGCCAGCAACTTGCTCAGCCAGATGTTCCAGCAGGAAGTTGAATCCGGCGACACGGCCCGCGGCATTGTCACCTACAAGAAGCTGGCCAAGATTGCCGTACCCACACCGCTGCAAACTTTCCATTACGCCCAGATCGTCGAAAAGAAAGACCGTCGCGAGGCCCTGGACGCGTACGAAACCGCGCTGGTCGGCTTTGAACGCCAGCGGAAAAATGCGCAAGTCCTGGCCGCGGCCAAACGCATTGTCGAGCTTTCACCCACCATGGAAAACCTGCAGCGCGCCGGTGAAAAAGCCGCGCTCATGGGAGAAGGCCGCGCGGCCTCCATCAACTTTGTTCAGCTCGGCTTGTTGAAGGACGAAAACGCTCCTGGCTCGGGTTTCCAGTGGTACGAACGCGCTTACAACCTTGATCCCATGAACCTGCAGGCGGTGTTTCTTTATAGCCGCGGATTGTTTTCCCGCAACTCCCTGCCGGAATGCATTGACGTTTTGAATCCCGTGGTCACGCGCTTCCAGAGCACGCCTGAAATTCGCGAGCTGTACGCGCACGCGCTCATGGCGGCGCGGCGTCCCGCGGAAGCCGAACCTCTGGCCTGGGACCTCTTCGTCAAAGATCCGCGCCAGCTGGAAGAGATCGCATCTCTTATCGGCGTGTATCTGGACATCGGCGACACGCAAGGCGCTCTGAACCTGGCAAAGAAAGTTGAAGACCACGAGACCCGCAACGGACGCCGTCGCGAATTTCTCACGGCGATGTTTGACATGTCTGACCGCCGGCTTTCCACGCTGGGCTTTGCCGAGTACCTGACGTCCTTGTTCAACACCGCCAACATGGAGCACGAGTACAGCAGCACGCTGCTGAAACTGTTTCAGCTTTATTTCAACGCCGGCAGATTTGTGCAGGCCGGAGAAACTCTGGACCGCGCCGCCGAACTCGATTCCTACGAACCCGGACACAACAAACGTCTGGACATGCTCAAAGGCAAGATTGACCAGACGCAGTACAACCGCATCGCCAACCGCTTTAACAAAGTTGGTAGCAAGGTGGAAGCGCCTGCCCGTCCTGATCCGGTCCCCGCGCCAAAAACCGAGGGCGCCAAAGCCGAAGAAGCTGAACCAGCGGTGTTGGAAGACTTCATCCTGCAGGCTGAAATTTATTTGCAGTACGGCATGCGCGCCAAAGCCATGGAACGCATTGAACGCATCCACAAGCTGTTTCCGCGGGAAGAAGCCAAGAACGAAAAGCTGCGGCACCTTTATCTTTCCGCCGGATTTGCTCCCGTGTACGCCACGCCCGCGCCGGTAGCCAAGCCTGCCGGGGAAATGTGGCCGCCACAACCCAAGGCCCCGCTGCCCGGAGCGCCCGACGAAAACGGCATTGACAACTTTGCCCGCGTCTCTGAAATCACCCGCAGTTTTTACCGCCAGGCCACGGTCAAGAGCGTTTTGTTCACCGCGGTCAACGAAATTGGACGCCACTTTAACGCCAGCCGCTGCGTTGCCGGACTGTGCACGCCGGGCAAGCCGCCCTCGGCGGCGCTGGAATATTGCGCCCCGGGCATCAAGCAGTCTGACGTGATGTCGATTGTGAAGCTAATCGGTATCACGCAGCAGATGGCCGCCAACGGAACGGTTTCCATCACCAACGCCAAAGCCGCGCCGGAACTGAATTCGGTAAAAGACCACATTGAGTCCTTGAACATTGAATCACTGGTCGGCGTGCCCCTGTTGGACTCCGGAGAACAATCGGGAATCCTGATTCTGGAGCAGACGTCGGCGCGGCAGTGGCGGCAGACGGACCTCGTGGTCCTCAAGACCATGGCGGAGCAGGTGGTGCTGGCCGTGAGCAACGCCCGCCTGCGCACGCTGATGAAGACCTTGGCCGTGACCGACGAAAAATCCGGCTTGCTCAAACGTGCCTCTTACCTTGACGTGTTGCTCTCGGAAGTCAGGCGGTCGCTGCAACAGAAAACACCGGTCACGCTCATGTTGTTGCATTTCGGTAAGGCTTCCGCGCTGGTAAAAGAAATTGGCGAATCGCAAGTGGAAAACATGATGCAGCAAATGGGCCAGACACTGGCCAGCCATGTCCGGCAGAATGACGTGGCTGTGCGTTATGACCTCACCACCATTGCGTTGGTGCTTTCAGACACCGCCGAGAAGAACGCATTCCTCGTCGTGGAAAAAATGCGCAAAGTGCTTTCGCCCATCAAGATTCCCAGCTCAGACCGCACGCCGGCCATCAGCGTGGGCATTGCCGAAGCAGTGATGCAGGAACGCTTTGACGCCGTGGACATCGTGACCGAAGTGATCAATCGCGTGGAAACCGCCCTGGAACAGGCCCGCACCGAAGGCGGCAACAAGGCCCACGCCGTGGCCGCCAAGCTCGAACCCAACGCCGTCGCGTAAAACCCCGGCTACCTTTCCACCTTCAGAAGTTGTATCCTGACCTTGTTATGGGTCCGCTGGAATTTTTCAAAAGACTGAAGTCCGCCGAGCACCGCGTGGCTAGGCTCGTGGCCATAGCCGCCGACGCCTTACAGATGGGATTGTTTCCCATGTTCATGGAAGGCGCCATGTCGCCCTTTGACGATGCGCTGGATTTTGTAGTGGGCGTAATTCTGTGGCGGCTTCTAGGATGGCACTGGGCCCTGCTTCCGACGTTCGCCGCCGAACTGGTCCCCGGCCTCGATTTGTTGCCCACCTGGACGGCGACCGTCTTCTTTATTACCAGGCATCAAATCCAGTCAGAGCCAGCTGAGTCGCAAAGCACTGAGCCGGAAATCCTTCCGCCCGGTCCAGCTCCCGCGCCCCGGCGCTAGAAATTTTCCATCACTTCAGAACATTCCGGAAATAGAACCTGGCTCGCACTTTTCGCTTTGAGGTTTTTCGCGTGATCAGCGTGAATCAGTTCAATCAGCGTCATCAGCGGTAAGGTTTACCTCGCCGCTTTCGCCGCGGCGGCTTGTGCGCGACGCGCCGCGATCCTGGCTTGGAGGCCTTTCGTACGCTTCTGGCCTTGCGGATGTTTCATGAGCTTTTCCAGGTTTATGCAGAATTCAGGATTCGCAAAGTCCTGGCGCGCCTGTGGCATGAGTTCGCCAAATTTCGCCCATAGAAAATATGGTTCGTTGTTCGATTGGAAAAACAATTCTTCATTCACCGCGCCTTGCACAACCATGGCCGCCGCCATGTCCCAATAAGTGAGCACTTGGCGCAGCCACATGCCTTGTTCCGCCGCGTAGGCAGTCATCACGCTCTTGAACTCGTCGTAACTCTGCGGCCAGAATTCTGTGACCATGAACTTGCGCGCCGCGCGCATCACCGGTTCGCGACGAAGATCGTAAAGCTGCAGGATGACTTGTGCGTCGTGTGCTGTGGCTCTTTTGGGCATACTAACTCCTCCCGCCTCGATTTTTTGGCGTAACGTGCGGGCCTTTCAATTTGGCAATTACCAATTTTTGGCAATTCCGGCGATCTTCTTTTTTAAGCCACTGCTTCTGGTTCCCGCTCGGGCCTGGGGATCGCCTTGGAGTAATCGCACTTAATGGCCACGGCAGCTTTTTCCTCGGCGGCAGCTTCGGCGGCAATGGTCTTCTTGGTGCGCCGGCGCTTCGGCTCTTCTTCCTCGTCCGCGGCTTTCTTGTTGTTGTTCGGACAAATCAACATCGAGCCCGATTTCAAATGCTTCTCCAGCATATACGGACTGTTGCATTTGGGACAGGCTTCCGCCACCGGCTTGAACGCCGAAGTGAATTCGCAATTCGGATAGTTCGAGCATCCGAAGAAAATGTTGCCGCGACGGCGGGCCTTCTTCTCGACCAGCTCGCCGTCTTTGCAAGTAGGACACTTTACGCCGATAAAATTCTGCTTGATGTACTTGCACTCTGGATATCCGCTACAGGAGATGAACTCGCCATAGCGGCCGTGACGCAAAATCAGATTGCGCTTGCACAGCGGGCAGGTTTCTTCCAACGGGACATCCGGCACGCGCTTACCCTGGTCCAGGCGGCGCGTGGTCTTGCAGTCCGGATAACCGGTGCAGGCCATGAACTGGCCGAATCTTCCACGCTTGAGCACCATCACCCGGCCACAGTTTTCGCAGTATTCTTCCTGCGCGGTCTCCGGCATTTCTCCGGTCTCCAGTTCCGGCAGGTTGACGGGATTTTCCTTGGTGAACGTGCAACTGGCGGGGTCATCCTTCTTATACGAACTGCAGGCGTAGAACGACCCGTGCTTGCCCCACTTGAGCACCAGAGGAGAGCCACAGCGTTCGCACTTCTCGTCCGTGGGTTTCTCCATCCGCTTCACGTTGTCCATGTGCTTTTCAGCGTAGCTGAGGTCTTTTTCAAACTTCTTATAGAAGTCGGCAATGGCCACGGTCCACTTTTCCTTGCCTTCTTCAATTTCGTCGAGCTCTTCTTCCAGCCGCGCGGTGTACGCAGGGTCAAAGATCTCGGCAAAGTTCTTGACGAGAAGGTCGGTGACGACCAAACCGGTTTCCGTGGGAATGAACTTCCCGCCGATCTTGGTCACGTACTGCCGCTCCAGAATGGTGGACAGAATCGTGGCGTACGTGGACGGCCGCCCGATGCCGCGCTCTTCCAGCTCCTTCACCAGCGAAGCTTCATTGAACCGCGGTGGCGGCTCGGTGAAGTGCTGTTCCGGTTTTACTTCCTTCATCGTTAGTTTCTGGCCAGCTTCCAGCGGAGGCAGCTTGTGCTTGAGCGCCTCGTCTTCTTCGTCCTTGTTTTCCTTGGACTCTTCGTAAACTTTCAGGAAGCCTTCAAACTTGAGGACCGAACCCGTAACGCGGAAGGTGAACGATTCGCTGCTGGACTTGGCTTCAATGTCCACGGCTGTCTGGTCAAACACGGCAGGCGTCATCTGCGAGGCGACAAAACGCTGCCAGATCAGCTTGTAGACTTTGTATTCGTCTTCTCCGAGATATTTTTTGATCTCATCGGGATGACGCGTGGCGGAAGTCGGACGAATCGCTTCGTGCGCTTCCTGCGCCGCTTTCTTTGATTTGTAGACGTTCGGCGTTTCCGGCAGAAAATCTTTTCCGTACGTCCCGTCAATGTACGTGCGCAGCTCGGCGACAGCGTCATTCGACACACGCACCGAATCGGTACGCATATAAGTAATGAGGCCGACGGAGCCTTCGTCGCCCAGTTCCACGCCTTCATACAGGCGCTGGGCAATCATCATCATGCGCTTCACGCTGAAACGCAGTTTGCGGGA
>JANXPR010000480.1 GCA_025357215.1 Acidobacteriaceae bacterium
CCAAGCAGGCCGCCAACGCGGGATTGTGGAACGTGGGCCGGACGGCGACCATCAACTCAAGCCGATGAGTGACGGCGGCAAGAGCAGCGGCGGTGGACCAGGCGTCGAGAGAAGGTTCTTCCGGGCCCTTGATGTCGTTGAGATTCAGTTCGGCGACGAGGGCAAGGTCGAAACCAATTTCTTCGCTGCGACGCGCGAGCCGGCTGACGTAAGGCCAGGTGGCCTGCATGTCTTCATCTTCAACGTTGCGCAGCCATCCACCGAAAACGGGAAGCCAATATCCGTAACGCATCAGGCGACCTCCACGGCTTGCGAGGCTTCTGTGGCTTCGGAGGCTTCGGAGGCTTCTAATTCCAGGAAGTCTACGAGCCGGACGAAAGGATCGAAGCCCACGACGCGTGGCCCATCGGCGACGAAGTTGGAGAGCGCGTTGATGTCGTAGTAGTAGAGCTGGCCGTCGCGATCGTCAATGATGTACTCGCCGCCGCCGACTTCGATGTCCGCCGCGCGCATGATGCGTTCCACGCCGTGGATGACTTCGTCTGGCGGCGTGTAGCCTTCAACTTTGAGGCCGGACTTGGGTGCGTCCACGGGGCAGGCGGCGCGCTGGAGGTCCTGGCCGCCGGTGGTGCGGCAGATATCGGCAGGGCAGAGGTCGAAGGTGTCACCGGTGAGATGGACCTTGATGCCGTAGATGAATTTGCAGCCAACAACTTCCACGCGGATGATGTGTCCGCCACGCGCGGGGATAAATTCCTGGACGAGAGCCGTCGTGTCCAGGCCGAGGTCAAGTGCAGCCGGGCTGCCAGGTTCGGCGTTCACGGATTCCTCGAGTTGCTCACGCGTGAGAAATTTCTTGACGCCGGCGCCGCTACCGCCAATGTTGGGCTTTACGACAATCGGGAAGCGCAGACCGTCGGAGGCTTGCAGCGCGTCCGTCGGAGAGTTGATAACGCGCGACTTGGGATACGGCAGACCGAGCGACTCGAGCAGCGAAAGCTGAAGGGCCTTGGATGTCTCATAGCGGAAGGCCTTCTGTCCGTTGACCACGCGCTTGCCGCGCTGCTCAAGATGGCCGAGGTAGTGCTGCGTGTAGAAAATGCCCTGGCCGTGTCCGCGACGATAGGCGGATGGACTCATTCGATTGAAGATGAGCGAGTAATCGCCGTCGCCGTTGAGTTGCGCGGGGTCGAAGTGGTGCTGCGCGGCGTTGACCTGGACGAAAGGCGTGCCACGGCGTTCCAGTTCAGCAAACAACGGCTTGAACCAGTGCGGGTGTTCGTAATAGATGGCGATGGGCTTTATGGCTTGGGACATACGTTCCTCATTTTTTGAGGACCGCGACTGAGGAAGGCCTTGGAAAAACGAAAAGGCCGCTCAGCGTGAGCGGCCCTGACTTTCGGAATCTTTGGAATTACACTAAGAAAGATTGCGCGTCTGCGGCCGCTCGGCTCTGTCCGTATAAGGACACATACAACAGCACATGGCCATAGCCATGGTGGTGTTGGCAGCGGTCGGATTGGCGCAGTAAGACTGCATTAGGATTGGTAGATTAAAGCAGAAGGGGCGGGCGGACGTCAAATGAACGTAATAGATAAGTGGATACGGCGTTCGAGGGGCATACGTACTGTACGATTTCCTGATTGACGCTGCGGCGGCTTTGATGTATAATAAGTCTTTTATTTACAGCAGTTTATAGCCTCTGTCGCACCCGATGGCATCGCCGGGGATGGATAGGCTGTTTGCCGGGGATGTGTTTGGGGATACCGCCGGGGATGGTCCGGGGATGACTGGAGCTAAGTCCTTATTTTTCGGGGATAAAGGGGATGGGGGTGGCCTGCGAAGGGGCCAATCGCGGAATCGCGCGTGGTCGGGTGATCGCCGTGATCGGGAAAGCAAAGGCCAAAGCTTACCGCGGATTTTACGCGGATGAAGGCGGATCAGAAAGGAAGTCACAAAAAGATGAGTTCCAGGATAGGGAATTGGGTGACTATGAAACGCGGGATGTGGGCAGCTTTGTTCTGCGTAGTAATGTGCCTCAGCGTTTTGGCGCAGACGTTTGTGCCGGAAGGTATTCCCCGGGAGTTGGCGCGGGAGCGGGCGCAGCAGGTGTCGGATGTACGGTACCGGTTGAGTTATGCGCTGGCGCCGCACGCGGCGACAGCAGCCGGGAGCGAGGAGATCAGGTTTCATTTTTCACCGATTCGGGCAGAGGCGTTGAGTGCGCAGACGTTGCTGCTGGACTTTCGCGAAGGCACGGTTGCCAGCCTGAAGTTGAACGGCCATGATCTGCCGGTCGAGATACAGAATGGGCACATTGTCCTGAAGGAATTTTTGCAGGCAGGAGAGAATCGGGTCGACGTGGAGTTTGCGGCGCCGATAGCGCCGGCAGGCAAAGCCGTCACGCGATTCGAAGATAAGGATGACGGCAGCGAATATATCTACACGTTGTTTGTTCCGATGGACGCCGACATGGCGTTTCCGTGTTTTGACCAGCCGGACATCAAGGGCAAGTTCACGCTTACGGTAACAACACCGGAAAGCTGGACGGTGATATCGAACGGCGCGGTTGTGAATGTTGTCAACGCAAGAGGATCGAGCAGTGGCGCCCCTCCGGGGCTCACCCTCGATTCTCCTGCTACCCAGGCTCATTTCGCGCCTACGGCGCTGGGGGCTAGTCGCGACGAACGCAATTTCGCAGCGTCGGAGCTAGGTGTCGCCCCTCCGGGGCTCGCAAGTCTACTAACTTCTACCCAGCGCTTACGCGCTGGGCTACATACTTTCGCGCCTGCGGCGCTGGAGTCTCGTGGGATGAGTGTTTTCGAAAAAGTCGGGGTTCAGTCTGATACCGGGCGGGTTGGGACAGCGTTAATTGCATTTGTTGGAAAGGGGCAAGCGCAAGAAAAAGTTGTAAGAACGAATGTCGATTTCAAACGGACGGAGTTTGCCGAGACCAAGCCGATCAGCACCTATCTCTTCGCGTTTGCGGCGGGGCCGTTCAAGAAAGTCCATGAGGTAAAAGGGCTGCCGGGGCTGTACGTCCGCAAGTCGAAAGTGGACAAGGCAGAAGCCGAAGCTGAGGTCGTGCAAGGGATAACGGCGGACGGCATCAAGTATCTGTCTGAGTATTTCCAACAGCCGTTTCCGTTTCCCAAGTATGACATGGTGTTGGTCCCGGGATTTGCCTACGGCGGGATGGAGCATGCGGGCGCGACGTTTCTGCGGGAAGAATCCGTCCTGTTTCGTACCGTGCC
>JANXPR010000493.1 GCA_025357215.1 Acidobacteriaceae bacterium
GAAAGCACGCTCAGGAAAGACTAGAGCAGGAGATCTCCGAGAGAAAGCGTGCCGAACAGGCTGCAGAAAGGGCCAACCGGTCCAAGAGCGAATTCCTGGCCAACATGAGCCATGAAATTCGCACGCCCATCAACGGCGTGCTGGGCATGACGGACCTGCTTTTGGGAACAGAGTTGAGCGGCGAACAGAAGGAATACGCCGCGATGCTCAAGACGTCCGGCGAATTGCTGTTGGGCACCATCAACGACATTCTGGATTTTCCAAGATCGAAGCTGGCAAACTGGACATGGATCCGGTAACTTTTGATCTGCATCGGACAGTGGAAGATGTGGTGCGGGCTTTTACCCTTAAAGCGTATGAAAAGCGCGTCGAACTGATGCATGAGATCGCGAACGATGTGCCCCGATTCATGGTGGGCGATCCGGGGCGGCTGCGGCAGATTCTGGTGAACCTGCTAGGCAACGCGCTGAAATTTACCCAACAGGGCGAAGTGGTTGTACGGACGCTGCGTAAGGGAAAGACCGGCAAAGAGTTTGAAATCCAGTTTGATGTAGCGGACACGGGAATTGGAATTCCGCGGAACAAACATTCGGCGATCTTTGAAGCCTTTGCGCAAGCGGACGCCTCGACCACGAGAAATTATGGCGGCACCGGACTGGGACTGGCCATCTCGGCCAAGCTGGCCGGCATGATGGGCGGCAGAATTTGGGTGGAAAGTTCTCCGGGCAAGGGCAGTACGTTTTCGTTTACGGCCCAATTGGGTGAAACTTCGTCGCCTGAAAACCAGGCGGCGTTGATGCCGCAAGGCGGGCTGCTGCACATGCCCGTTCTAGTAGTGGACGACAACGCCACCAACCGCCGCATCCTCCAGGACATTACGCAAGGATGGGGAATGAAACCCTATGAAGCGGAAGGTGGCGACCTGGCGCTGGAAATCCTGCTGCGCGCAAAAGATGAAGGCCACGCTTTCCCGCTGGCGTTGATTGATGGCCACATGCCCGGCATGGACGGGTTCGAGCTGGCCAAACGCATCAAGGAAGATCCGCGCCTTTCCGGCGCCACGATCATGATGCTGACTTCCGCCGAATCGCAGGGCGACGCGGCGCGCTGCCGCGAACTAGGCATTTCCGCATACCTGATCAAGCCGATCCGTAAAACGGAACTGCTGACCGCGATTCTGACGGTGCTGGGACACGACGCCGAATCTCCGGCCCCGGCCCCGGCCAAGACTGAAACTGTCACCCGCGAAACGCTTCTGCGAATTCTGATCGCGGAAGACAACCACATCAACCAGGCCCTTTTGGTACGCATGCTGGAAAAAATGGGCCACATTCCAGTAACAACGGAAAACGGACTCCAGGCGATTGAACGACTCGCGGCTGAAAGCTTCGACCTGGTTCTCATGGACGTCCAAATGCCCGAGATGGATGGGTTCCAGGCAACGCGAAAGATCCGGGAACAAGAAAGAGTGACTGGATTCCATGTCCCAATCGTCGCACTGACCGCCAACGCGATGAAAGGCGACGAAGACGATTGCCTGAAAGCCGGCATGGACCGCTATCTATCCAAACCGATCAGCGGAGAAAAGCTGCGCGAAGCCCTCACCTGGGTCATTGAGCGACAAGGGCAGAGTTGGCAAGCTGAGGTCTCCCAGACCGTCCCGGCAAGCGACCGCCAAGCGGAAGCTCTCCGCCCGTAGCGCCGGACCGTGGAGAATTGGCAAATCGGTTCCGCCAAGCGTTACTGCACGGTGAAATCGAACCCCCAGGCATAGCCAGCGCCAGCCGAACCTAGCCGATAAACGATGTAATCTCCCGGCTTCAGCGGCTCCGTCAGTAAGATTTTATATTTGGTGCCGCTTAACAGTTGCGAAGATGTTTTACGTTTAGCCTCGCCAATTGAATCGATCTCCAGTTCGCGGTGGTCATTTTTTACGTCCAGTGGAACCAGTACGTAGTTATTAATCGTATCGTTTGTGGGCAACTCAATTTCTATTTCTGGGTTGGAACCAGTCGTCACGGACGAATGCTTGCCCGCAATATAGCCAATTGGTTTCAGTTTTATTTTGAATTTGCCGCCGAGGACGTTGGCCTGTCCCAGCCTGTGCGCAACGACTGCTTTCCGATCAATATAGAGGCGTGTGGTACGGACCACGCTCGCCTCCACCATGGCGGCAATTACATTAGACGAAACACCGGACTTTTTCAGATCCACCAGATCGGCATCCGCCAACTGAAAGCTGCATTTGCCAGCCTTGATCTTGGCGATAATCACCGCGTCTCCAAAATCAAGCTTGGTCATCTCCACGACGCGGGCGTTGGTGATGTCTGATTCCTGAGCCTGCTGCACGCCACGGCCGGGCATAGCCGCCCCAATGACGATTGCCAGCAGCAGTACCAGCGGGGTCAAACTCCTGGGATTGGTTCCGTTCATAGCTGTCCTGCTCCATTCATGGAAATCTTTCAACTCAGGATATTCGGAGAAGGGCCCCGGCGAATTCTTTCGGCACGCCGCGTAACGAGTGAGGGGGTGTATAACTGGCTGGCAGTTTAGCAGGGGGCCAACGCCCGCGCAATCGCGGTTGTAGGACAATCCAGTTCCGCTCTCATTAGCAGACCCAGGACATCTGATACGTGGGACGCCGTGATGTGGTGGCAAGGCCGGTAACGTGCCTCATAAAGTAATAATTTACTGTGCATTTGCAGCCGAGGCTCGTGCTATAGTGTCGCCCGCGCAAGCCATTGGAGTTTTCCAAAAAAGGCCCACCACAAGGAGGCGTTTTCCCTATGCGCCACGAACGTTCTTACTTCCCCCAACAGGTTTTCAGTCTTCTTAAGCCAGCAACCTTGAGCGTTTTGGTGTTTGCTCTGGTAGTTGTAATGGGCTCGGCAACCGTGATGGCCCAGGTGGACTCCACCACCGCCACACTACGTGGTTCGGTGACCGATCCCCAGGGAGCGGTGCTGGCCGGCGTGACTGTGGTGGCCACCAACACGTCCACTGCTCTGAAGAAAACGGCTCGTACTGAAGCCGACGGCCGCTATCAAATACTGGCTGTACCGCCGGGCAATTATCAGATCAGCTTTGAGGCCGCGGGATTCAGGCGGCAAATCATTAAGGACATCGCGCTAACGGTGGGGCAAAGCCTGGTCCTGAATACGTCCATGATGTTGGGCGCGGTGACTGAAACCGTTGAGGTTGGCGCGGTGGACGTTCCTCTGATCCAAACGGAACAGACGCAACAAGCCAACACCATCAACAGCCTCCAGGTGGAAGACCTGCCGAACATCAACCGCAGTTTTACTTATGACGTTTACACGTTGCCCGGCGTATCCAATTCAGAAGCGCCGCGCACGCAGAATCCCGGATTCACCGGCTTTCTGACCACGGGGTTTTCGATTGGCGGCAGCAACGGACGCAACAATCTTTCCACCATTGACGGCGGAGAGAACGAATACGGTACCGGCCAGTATCGCGTCACCAACCTGCCGGTGGACGCCATTCAGGAATACCAGGTAAACCGCAACGGGTTTGCCGCGGAATTTGGATTTACTGACGGCAGCGCCATCAACATTGTCACCAAAGGCGGCGGCAATCTGTGGCACGGAGACATCTTCGGCTATTTCCGTAACCACAGCACGGAAGCGCAAAACTACATCAATAAAGTGGCGGGATTCCCCAAGGCTTTCAGCCAGGGCGCCTTTACCGGCGGTTCCCTGGGCGGCCCCATTGTGAAAGACAAGTTGTTTTTCTTTCTGTCATACGAGTACCAGAGGACCGACACGCCGAACTTCGGCAACGCTGACCTTCAGACGCAACGTACCGTACTGGGGTTGAGCGCGCCGGGGTTGGGCCAAAACTGCGTGGCCCAATTCGCCAGTGGAGCTCCCGACCAACTGTGCTACGTGAACGCGCTCAAATCGTCTGGAAATCCGTTTCTGGTCGGTTTCGCGAACGGAATCACTCCGGGACTGAACCCTTTGAACGATCCGCAACTGAAGACCATCCTGGGACGCGACAGCGGAGTGTTCAACAGTCCGGACCGGCTGCACAACTCGGTGGTCCGTTTCGATTACCAGCCGAACTCGAAAGACACCTTCAACCTGCGCGCCGGCTACGTGCACAACGAGTTCACGTCCGCGCAGGACGGCATCACCAATGGCACGCCGGATAGTTACGGTCTGCACGTTCGCGACCTGAGCATCCTCACCACTTGGTCGCGCAGCATTGGACCCAACCTGCTCAACCAGGCGCTGGTCCAGATTGTTCCGCGGAACCGCTCCAGCGCCATCCCATTTGCCGACAACGGCGCGAATCTGGGAATCGGCAATCTGGGCGCTGCTGGCCCCGGCGGCACGTCTACTTTTGGCAAACCGGCGCTGCTTCCCTATCTGGCGCACCAGCAACGCTATCAATTTGAAGACAACATCACCTGGACCAAACGCAACCACACGTTCAAGTTTGGAGCGTCTTATCGTCCGGCGAACTACCACGTGGAAAACGATTTGTGGTTCAATCCTGAATTCGACTTCCGTGACGGCGCCATTGGCCTGATCGCGCTGGCGCCGGCGGCAGTGCAAGCGCAGCTGGTTGGCTTCAATCTGACGAACGGATTACCCGCAACCGGTCCGCTGAGCACGAACCTGAGCGGGCCACAGTCTTTTGCCTTTGGCCTGCCCGCTGACGTGATTGCCGGATTCAACAATCCAGTGTGGGAAGGTTGGGGACATTATTTTGGCAGCTATTTCCAGGACACCTGGAAGCTCACGCAGCGACTCACGATGAACGCCGGCGTCCGGTTGGACGTTGACGGCGAGCCTTCACCACTCGGCAGGAACTTTTACGCTTCTCCGCGACTGGGCTTTGCCTGGGACCCGAAGGGCGACCAGAAAACCGTGATCCGCGCCGGCGGCGGGATTTACGTGGCGCCCATTGACGTGCTGATTCCCTCTTACGGTTCCTTACTTGATGGAACGGGAAAGTATATCAACGAAGTATTCATCACGTTGAGCCCAACCGATCCCAGAGTGGCCCAGTTGTGGGGCCTGGGATTGGCCAAAGGCGAACTGCCCTTTGGACATCTCACCGCCGCCGACTTCGCCACCGTGGGCATCAATACCACCACACCGGGCGCGTCCGTGGGTTACAGCGTGGCTTCGAATTACAAGAACCCTTACAGCGTGCAGATGAGCCTGAGCATCGATCGCCAGTTGGTGAAAAACCTGTCACTGGAGTTGGGCTACAACATGTATCACGCCGTCCACCTGCAGATGCCGGTGGAATCGGCATACGCGGAGATTCCGGTTGGTTCCGCGTTGTGCCCCGTAACGCGTCCGACCTGCAAAGACCTGACGGGCGGACCGCTTTATACGTCCACCGGCCAGGCGCAGCACACCACGTATGCTTCCAACGGCAGTTCGATCTATCACGGGTTTACCGCGTCGCTCACCAAACGCATGAGCCACGGCTTGCAATTCCAGGCCAACTACACCTGGAGCAAAGCCATTGACAATACCATTGACTTTTCCAGCTTCCAGAACTGGTTCCGGCCAAGCCGCATCGACCTGTTCCGTTCGCTTTCCGTCTTTGATATTCCACATATCTTTGCCGCCAACGCGGTTTACAACACACCTTTCAAAACTGGACACGGCGTTGTGTCCACCATCCTGGCGGACATCACGCTCTCGCCCATCATGAACTTCCGCAGCGGTCTGCCTTTCTCCGTGCGGACGCCCAGTTTGGCCACATTGCCCCTGAGCCTGGGCGGCAACGGCATCGTCCCCGATTCCAATTACGCCATGCCGTTTGGTTCTTCGCGCGACAACAACCGCGGCGCCGGCTATTACACCGTGGACATGAATTTCCAGAAGACTTTGTACGTCCACGGCGAACACGGAGCGCGCGTCAACCTGATCGTGCAAGGAACAAACCTGCTCAACCACATCAACTTCAACAAGGTGAATGACGTGTTTGACGTTGGCGGCTTAAGCACCGCCGCAAAACTGGCCAACGGAAGCACGCTCAACTTGCTCAGCGGCCCCTTTACCGGTCTGCACGGAGTAAAGCCGACAACTGCTGACCAACTGAGCCAGCCGCTGGCGTTTTCACAGACCGATTCACCACGACAGATTCAGTTTGGTCTAAGACTGGCTTTTTAGTTCCTGAAGTTGGATTTTGAAAACAACGGTGCGGCCATCCGATATCCGGGTGGCCGCATTTTTGTTTCAACACGACTGCAGGGACTGGAGAAAAATCTTTTATCGGAAAGGTTCGTATCAGGGCATGAGCTTTACCTGGATTCACCAACTACGATGAAGCTCTCGTGGAAATTAACTCTCTAAAACTGTCATCCTGA
>JANXPR010000517.1 GCA_025357215.1 Acidobacteriaceae bacterium
TGAGGAGATTGCGCAGCTCGGCGACGGTGCGATTGCGGTTGTCGCTCGTGATTTCCATCAATACGCCGGTCCCTCCAGGGCTGGCCCCGACAAACTGGCCCGCCGCCCCGCCGGGCATGGGCCCGTTGGGGATAAAGTGGATGAAGCCGTTCAGCCCGAATACAACAAATGCCAGGCCCATCAGCAGGCGGGCGATCATCGCTACAATTTTCATGTGCTTCCTTTCAACCAAGAAGTCTGTCTCGAATTGAAAAGAGCGGGCTACTTCCGGAGCAGTCCGCTGGTTTTGATTTTGTCCACGGAAGTGTAATTACGTTTGCGCGCTACAACAAGCCTGCAGCATCCATGTGATCAGGGTTTTCGCAGCACGTCCGCAAGTTTATCGAACGATTCGTTCCAGCCGCCTCCTTATGTCCGTGCCAGGTATTCGTCCAGCTTGTCCCATGTTCCGGTAAAGCCCTGTTCCATACTCTTGAAGGCTTCGGCAAATACATTGCGTTCGATTTCGGTTGCGTTGTAGGCGGTGGCCCGGACGGTGATGCGCGTCTTGGCGCCTTCCTCGCTGAAAGTAGCGGTGTGCAGCATTTCCAGCGGCCAATTCGGATTGAGAGGATGCCGAACCGGATTGCCTTCTGCGTCAGTAAACGAACTTAATGAGACCAGCAGTTCCGGTTCTTTGATCTCGTGGTAGATCCACCGGCCCCACCATTCCTGCCCGTCGGGGAGTTGCAAAGCGTACAGGAAAGTGCCTCCGGGGCGGAAGTCGAGTTTTACCACGCGCGCGGTAAGACCCTTGGGACCCCACCATTCCTGCATGCGTTCGGCATCGGTGAACGCGCGCCACACTTTGTCGCGCGGAGCATCAAACAAGCGCGAAATTGAAAACTCCCCGGGCGCGGTCTCAAGTTTGCCCGACCTGGCTTTGTCCAGGTAGTCGCCCAAGCGTCCCAGAGTTTGCTTGCCACCTTCCAGCGCGTTGAAGTTCTTCACCACATCGTCGCGTTGCTGAGCCGTGGGGAACACGCCGCGCATGGTGACCCGGGTTTTGCCGTGTTCTTCTTCGAACGTCCAGGTGGATTCAAAGCGCGCGCTGGGACCATCTTTTTTGCTGCCGCCGAGCGAGTACACAATGCGTTCCGGTTTTACGATTTCGATGAAGACGGTGTGGTTCGGATACTCCACGCCATCCGGTCCGCGCATGGTGTGAATCCACTCGCCGCCGGGACGAAAGTCCATCTTGTGGATGGTGGTTGAAAATCCGTTAGGACCCCACCAGTGGACGACTTGATTAGGATCGGTTACGGCGGCCCAAACCATTTCGCGCGGCGCGTCGAACACGCGGGTAATCAGGATCTCGCGGTCAGAGGTATCGGTGGTGGGGGAACTAACAATATTTTTTGCAGCTGCCATAATTTTTCTCCTTGATCAGAGATCAGAAACTTTTCCATGAAAATGAATTGCAATTGTTTTTTCGAAAACTCCGCAAACGAACCGGGTTCGTCAAAGCGTCTCCAGGTATTCGGCAAAGCGATCGAGTTGGCTGTTCCATCCGAACCCGTGGCCATCGCGCGCTCCGGCGGACGTGAACCCTGTTTGCCGTAGAGTCATTTCAGTCTTGCCGCCGCGTTCCGCAAGTGTGATCGTCACCAGCGTTTCTGGTGACGACTTACCGTCCGCTCCAATCCACGCGTGCGTGAACACGATCCGTTCCGGTGGAACGATTTCGCGATAGACGCCTTGTAGCCAGTTGTCCACACCGTCCGTTGAGCGCATGCACAGGCGGAACTCGCCGCCCGGACGGAAATCGACGGCGTTGCTGGTAATCGTCATGCCCTGCGGAGCGCCCTGCCAACGCTCCAGATGTTTCGGTTCGGTCCACGCGGCAAAAACCAGTTCGCGCGGCGCGTTGAACACGCGGGTAATCGCCAAGTCCAGTGCCTCGAAATTTGCGGCCACGTTATTTTTTGCGTTGCTTGCCGGCATTTTTCCGCTCCTTGAATCTTGACTCGTGGTTTCTCGATTCGTTGGTTTTCAGTTCGCGCAGGTAGTCTTCCAAACGGTCAAAACTCTGCTCCCAGAATTGGCGATAATGTTCCACCCATCCCGCCACTTGTTTCAGGGGAGCCGGTTCCAGCCGGCACGGCCGCCATTGCGCTTCACGGCCCCGCGCAATCAGCCCGGCGCGTTCCAGTACTTTCAAATGCTTGGATATCGCCGGCATGCTCATCTCAAACGGCTCGGCCAACTGTGTGACGGAGGCTTCGCCCGATGCCAGTTTTGCCAGGATCGCCCGCCGCGTGGGGTCGGCCAGCGCGGCAAAGGTGTTGCTGAGGTGATCTGAGGTCATACCGTATTAAACCTTTTGGTTAAGTAACCGATAAGTTAAATACAACAGTGCGCACCCGATGTCAAGCATGTTTTTCTCGCAGTTGGCTTCTCGACGGCCAGACTCGGGGAGAGCGGTTGGCAAGTTGTTTCTGGTCTCGTTGCACGAAACGTAGGTAAAAAAGGAAAAAGGCGTCCAACTCCGTTATCAAAAAGTGACTGCCCGAACGCAGTTGATGATAGGAGTTTGGAAGGATCAATTTATGATTGCCATCTGCAAAAGGACTTATGGCGTTGTGCTGTTGGCGGCCCTCCTGCTGACTGGCTGCCTGCAACCTCACAATAAATCCGTGGTCAAAAACAACCCTTATCGGGCCTCAGTCAACAATGATTTGACGGGCGAATGGCTTAAGACCTACCGCGCCATGAAGGATGAAGCCGAGAAAAAAGAGCGCCGTAACCAGGTATTGAATGAATTCGTGTGGCTGGCGGATGATGCATACTATCAATGGGAACCGCAGTTCTACGCTTCAGGGGCAACTATCGCTACGGTTTTGGACTTCGCCAGCCTGGGCCTCACGGGAGCTACCACGGTGGCAAATAGTCCCAAGGTCCTGGGCGCCATGGCCACCGGCATACAGGGAGCGAGCGGGAGCATTAGCAAAAACTACTATGATCAACAATCGCGTTCTGTCATTGTTCAGAAGATGCGGCAACTGCGAGATGCTGCCTTGGCCCGTATTGCTGACGGAGAGAAGCAAGCCACTGCGGACTATTCTCTTGATCAGGGCATCGTCGACATTCAAAATTACTACTACGCGGGAACCGTGACTGCAGCCCTGCAGGGTCTGGCTACCGCCACGGCGGCCCAGCATCAAGATGACAAGCAAGTGTTGGACACTGTGCGCAAAGGTGCGCCAAGGCCGCCGCAGGCGCCGCAAGCCGCGCCGTCCCCAACACCCACACCAACTCCGCAACCAACTCCCATACAAATGATCCGGTAGCCAGTTGTCGGCGACTCGTCTGCTTAAGACCTCTTCAAAACTATGCCTGGGTTTTCGCGTGGTGGCGAAAATCCAGGCAACGGACCCTACGCCCTGCCAAGGTAACTGCTAAGTGTTAAAAAACGCGTCCTCGGGTTGCCGCCTAGTTACGCTCTCATTTATTCTGCCAAGTGAAGTTGTGTTTCAAGCCATGCGCGTGACTGATGACAGTTCTCAAGCACTGGAAGACCCGGATCCTGTTGATTCTTGCCGTTGTAGGACCTGGGTTTATTACCGCAAACGTCGATAATGATGCCGGCGGCATCTACACGTATTCCTTTGCAGGCGCGCAGTTCGGCTACACCCTCCTCTGGACCATCATCCCCATGACCCTGGCCCTGATCGTTGTCCAGGCGATGGGCGCACGCATGGGCGCCGTTACGGGCAAGGGGTTGAGCGACCTCATTCGGGAAGAGTACGGCCTGCGCACGACCTTTGTGATGATGATGGCCCTGGTGGCCACCAATTTCACCAACATCGTGGCTGAATTTGCCGGTGTGGCCAGTTCACTTGAACTGTTTCACATCTCCAAATACCTGAGCGTGCCGGCGGCAGCTGTTATTGTTTGGCTGATTGTGGTGAAGGGCAGCTATCGTTTTGTTGAAAAAGTTTTCCTCACGGCATCATTCTTCTACATCGCTTACATCATCGCCGGAGTTCTTTCTCATCCCAACTGGAACACCGCCGCTTTTTCTACGCTCAAGCCGCCGACCGAATCGGCCTTCCATATTCCTGGCTATGCTTTCATGGTCACGGCCATCATTGGAGCGACCATAGCGCCCTGGATGCAGTTTTACCTGCAGGCTTCCGTGGTGGAAAAAGGCGTAAACATCAAGGATTACACGGCCACGCGCATTGACGTGCTGGTCGGTTCTATCTTTGCGCCCATTGTGGCGGCGTTCATCATTTTGGCTTGCGCTGCCACCCTCTTCAAATCCGGGCACCGGACGATCTCTGATGCCGCCGATGCCGCTCGTGCCCTGGCTCCTCTGGCCGGCAAGTATGCTTACTTCCTGTTTGGCGCCGGACTGTTTAACGCGTCACTTTTTGCCGCTTCCATTCTCCCACTTTCCACCGCTTACACCGTTTGCGAAGGGCTGGGCATGGAATCCGGACTGGACAAGAAGTTCAGCGAAGCCAAGGTCTTTTACTGGCTCTATACCTTGCTGGTGGGCGCCGGAGCTGCTGTGATCCTGCTGCCGAATTTTCCGCTGCTCAAGATTCTTGTGTGGTCCCAGGTTTGCAACGGAGTGCTTCTGCCTTTTGTGCTGATCTTCATGCTCCAGTTGATCAACAAGCAAAGCGTCATGGGCCGCCATGTTAATTCGCGATTTTTCAACTACGTAGCCTGGGCCACTGCAGCTGTGATGATCGGGCTCAGCGTCATGCTGGTTTTCTCCTGATTCGTTTCCGTTGTCACCCTCGGGTGATGGGATCTGGTTGGCCCGATGAAGTTATTTAACAAGAAGGAAACCCCGTCGCGTTTCAGCTCCCCTCTGGGAGCGATGAAGTTCCGTCTCATCGCCTTCATGGCCGTCTTCGGTCCGGGCTTCATTACCGCCAACGTGGACAACGATCCCGGCGGCATCCTTACTTATTCGCAGGCCGGAGCCAAGCTCGGCTATGCGCTCCTGTGGACGCTGATCCCCACAACGATTGCGCTCATCGTCGTCCAGGAAATGGCCGCGCGCATGGGTGCCGTCACCGGCAAGGGGCTGGCGGATCTCATTCGCGAAGAGTTTGGCTTGCGCGCCACTTTTTTCACCATGGTGGTCCTGGGCATCGCTGATTTTGGCAACATCATGGCGGAGTTCGCCGGACTGGCATCCGGCATGGGCATCTTTGGAGTATCGAAATATTTGGTCGTCCCAATTGGCGCCGCGGTGGTTTGGTTTGTCGTCGTCCGTGGATCGTACAAGCCGGTGGAAAAGATTCTGATCCTGTTTTCGCTGGTGTACTTCACGTATCCGGTGTCGGCGTTCTTCGCGCACCCCAACTGGCTTCAGGCGGTGAAGGAAACGTTTGTTCCGCACATCAGCCGTTCGTCGGAATATATTGTGCTGGTAGTCGGACTCGTGGGCACCACCATCACGCCGTGGATGCAGTTCTACTTGCAGGCATCCATCGTGGAGAAGGGAATCACCAAGCGCCAGTACGCTCTCTCCCGCTGGGACGTGATTCTGGGATGCATCGTCACCGACGTGATTGCGTTTTTCATCGTGGTGGCCTGCGCGGCTACGCTGTATATGTCCGGCAACCATGACATCACGGACGCAGCTCAGGCCGCCGTCGCGCTCAAACCGCTGGCCGGGAAATTTGCCGCCATGCTCTTTGCCGTAGGATTGATCAACGCGTCGCTGCTTTCGGCGGCGATTCTCCCTCTGGCCACCGCCTACAACATTTGCGAAGGACTCGGCGTGGAGTCCGGCATCAACAAGAAATTTTCTGAAGCGCCCACCTTCTATTGGATATACACGTTCCTCATCGCTGGTGGCGCGGGCATGATCCTTATCCCCAGGATTCCGCTCATCAAGCTCATCCTGTTTTCCCAGGTGGCCAACGGAGTGCTGCTGCCCTTTGTGCTGATCTTTATGCTTAAGTTGGTGAACAAACCGGAGTTGATGGGAAGCTACCGCAATTCGCGGTTCTCAAATGTCATTGTGTGGGCCACCAGCGCAATCATGATCCTGCTCACCATCGCCTGGATATGGACGCAGATCCCCGGCCTCATCGGCAACGGCTAGATCGAAGCAGAAGCTTAAAGAATCTCCCCACGGCTGATCTGCTTCACCAGTTCAATGTCGGCTTCCAGAAAATCAAAACCACGAAGCTCGTGTTTCTCGGCCCAGAGGACTTCAAGGAAGATCCGGTTTTGGATTTCACCTTCAAACTTTTCCACTAGAAAGAACTGCAACACGACGGTTCCGCCGTTGCCATACGTGTGCTGGACGGTCGCCACCTTTCGTCCAATGGCCGCCCGGATTCCCAGTTCTTCATCCAACTCGCGGGCCAGTGCTTCATGCGGCTGCTCGCCGGGTTCAATCTTGCCTCCCGGGAACTCCCACTTCAGCGGGAAAGGCTGGTCCTTGGTCCGCTGGCAGACCAAAATTTTGCCGTTTTGTAGGATTAGGGCCGCTACTACGTTTTTTGCTGAAACCCGCTTAGGAGTTTCTTCCATAATGTTTGTCGCTCCGCTTCAAGCACTGCGATTCTATTTTTCCTGTCACAACAGTTAGTGATCCTGTCGCAGCTGCGGCGCGTGGTCGGCCTTCGGTACGTGCACGGCCCCAGCCTCACCACGCTTGTGTGGCACAGGCACTCTTGCCTGTGCAGAAGACGGCGACTGAAAGAATGTTTTATCAATTGCAAAACCGCCAAGGCCGAACATCCTCATTGGGTTTCTTCTCCGCGCTTCCGCGCCTCCGCCGTGAAATTGGACTCGGTTTTTCTTACGCGACTCCAAGGTCGGTGTTAGACCTTCACTTCCGCGATCCTCCGCAGCCCCTTCTCCACCGTAAAACTCTCCGGCCATATTGCCGCTGCCACCGCTTTGAGCCCATCGGTCAGCGTGCTCGCCGGCGTATTCAGGAATTCATCGTTGATGCAATACACCCGGCCGTTGCGGACGGCCTTGGTTTCTGCCCATCCGTGCCGCGTCGCGATTTTCGGCAACGGTACGCGATCGCCCGCCCCACACCACGCTGCAATCACCACATCAGGATCCGCCGCCGCAACTTCTTCTTGACGCACTTGCTGCCCCGGCTGGCCAAAGAACCTTCCGCCCGCGGCTTCCACCAGTTCCGCCACCCAATGTTGCGACAAGATCAGCGGCTTGCCCCATTCTTCGCAATACACCAGCGGTTTTCTTAACTGACTAGATTCTTTTGCGATTGCCGCGCATGTACCGCGCACGGCCTCAACCGCATCCTGCATTCGTTGCACTAGCGTCTGCGCGCGCGCTTCTGCGTCGCCGGGTTGATCCGAACCCACAATTCGCGCGATGTGCAGGATGTCGTGATACACGTCCGCCAGGGACTTTGGCGACAAGCACAAGCACGGCACGCCCGTCTTCAATATCTCCGCCAGCGATTCCATCCGATACGGTACGGACGCAATCACCAGGTCCGGTTTCGCGGCCAGAATCTCAAACGCATTGGCTGACCAGGAATCTTCCACGATGGCGCAGCCGGTTTCTTTTACCTCGGGGCAAACGTCCACGCAGTATTTTGTGCACGCCGCAAGCCGGCCCAGTAAACCAAGATCGCGCAGCGTTACCGTGACGCTCGGTTGCAATGACACGATTCGCTGCGGAGGCTGCATTTCTGGCATGATGGGAATTATAGCGGTGCACCACCGACGCGCCGCCGCATGAGGTCCGCGACCATTTCCTATTCAGAAAAAGTCCTCGACCATTTCCAGAATCCGCGCAACGTGGGCGAACTTGCCGATGCGGACGCCGAGGCTCGCCTGGAACATCCCGTTTGCGGCGACATTATGAAGCTGGCAATCAAGCTCGCTGGCGGTCAAATTGATCAGGTCCGCTTCAAAACGCGCGGCTGCGTGGCGTCCATTGCCGCCGGCTCCTGCTTGACGGAAATGATCGCCGGAAAATCCTTGGCGGAAGCCCGCGCACTGCACCGCGACCAACTGGTGGAAGCCCTGGGCGGACTCGAGAACGCTTCCATCCACGCTTCGCACCTGGCCATGGACGTACTCGCCCAAGTACTCACCAAACTCAAAGCCGGCTAAGCTGTCACCCCATCCCCGCAATCGGCTCAGCCTCTGGGCCCTTTTCTGCTTCTTCGCATCACGCTTTTTGTTCTTCGCGTCAATTACTTCTTCGCGCGCGCTTTCTTTGCTTTTGAGCTCGCTTTCGCGGCAGGCCGTTCCGCGTTCGCTGCCTTGCCGTCCGCTCGCTGATACCTCACCATCACCACGCCGTTTTTGTAGGACTTGGTTGCTGTCAGCTTGAGCGCCACATTTTTGTTCAACGGACCATACGCGGGGATGCCCGTTCCCAACACGATCGGCATGACGTACTGTTCAATGTCATCGATCATCCCGGCGTTCACAAAAGCAGCCGCTGCTTCGCCGCCGCCCAACATCCAGATGCGCCGTGCGCCTTTCGCCGCGAAATACTCGCGCAGGCCTTCCACTGGTTGGTTCCAGAACTCCACGTGCGGACCTTCCGCCCGCGTCTTTGAAAGCACTACGCAGGGAATTCCCTGGTAGTACCATGGTCCAAAGCCCAGGGCTTGCTCATACGTCTTGCGGCCCATCACCACGCCCTCAATGGACTTCATGAACGCGTTAAATCCGTAGTCCGCATCGTCGTATGCGTTCAGCCAGTCCACGCCGCCTTGGGCGTCGGCGATGAAGCCGTCCGTGCTATTTGCAAAATAGTAAACAAACGTAACGTCCTTGGCCTGGACTTGGGGGTTCTCTTTCGGTTTCGCTTTTTTCATCATTGATATTTTTTATACTGAAAACCGGTTCCTTTCCCGCCGACTAGCAGTACAATACCATTCCAAGATAGGCTGTCCAGTTGTTACCAGGGGATTGCGGATGAAGGTTTCCACTTCGCTGTTGTTGCTCGCGTCCATCACCACGTTGGTGACGCCGGGCCCCCCTGTCAACGGCGTCAAGATCGTTACCCGCCAGATGACCGGCACCTTTACTGACACCCGCACCGAATACTTGACCGCTGACCGCCTGCGCAACGAATGGCAATCGCGCATGGGGGACCGTTCCGGACCGCCCATGGCCAGCATCATCCAGCGGGGCGACCACGACCGTGTCTTTGTGCTGGATCTCCAGGCCAAGGAATATCTGACCTATGAGACTGACACCAATGGCATGGACCTGGGCGCGCGGCGCAGAAACACGGCCAGTTCCGGCGGCACCCTCAAGATTTTTATCGACTACTTTGATACCGGCGAACGCAAGGAATTGTTCGGCCACACCGCGCGTCACATACTGACCACGGAAAGGCGCGTGGCGTCGGCGGGCGCCTGTTCCCGCGATTCAGAAAGCGAAACCAACGGCTGGTATATCGATCCCGGCATTCTGCCCAGGTGGCGCCAGCCCAAGAAAGATACTTTCGGCGTGGTGGTGGCTTCGGTAATCTCCGCCGGCTCCGCGGACGCCTGTATGAACAAGATGGACAAGATTGAAGTCCACCGCAGTGGCGCCGAGCCTGGCTTCCCGGTCAAGGTTAGCACCACGGTAAAGAGTGAAGTGCCGTCGCATGACGGCGCTCCTCGCCCGATGGCCTCCACCTGGGATTCGGAAATCGTGGAGTTGAAGGAAGGTCCCATCGACCCTGAACTGTTTGACGTTCCTCCGGACTTCCGCCAGGTCCAGAACCTGCGCGCCTGGTCGGCCACTCCTCCGCGCCGCGAACTCACCGGATGGGAATGGTTCAAGCAACAAGTGAAGAGCTTGTTCCAGTAAGTACCCCTCGCAAGAGCTCATCATGGTCGATTCCCGCCAGATTGATCGCGCAAAATGAAGAAAACTTCTGTTCAAGCTGCGAGCCAGGTCGTCCAGCTATTTTGGCCTGATTTCGTGCAGTCGAACGGCTGCTTCTTCGTGGCGTTTCAACTCAAAAGCGGCGCCGTTCAGGAACTGCCTCAAGGCAAGACTGAGACCGAGTGTTTCATCAATCACACACATCTGTTCGACGAATTCAAGAACAAGGCAACATCGGAAAAGCGCGAAGGATTTTCAGAGAACCTGGATGCGGTTGAACAGTTCTATGATGAAGCGCACCCTGACTTTACGGCTGCGTGCGATCTCGGCAAGAAAATGGCGAGGCTGTGGGCAATAAAACTGAAGCTTGATTATCCTGGCCACCGGTTTCGTGTTTATTACACGCAATATGACAATCCGATTGTCCGGCTCCACAAAGTGCGCGCCGAGGAAGCGGTTTGGCTGAGCGATGAAGGTCTGAAGTCAGCCACGGATCCTAGCTTTCGCGGCTCAGTCATTTACGATACTGACTATTTAGAGCGTCCAGTTCGGAAGAGCGCAGAGATCCCTGAGGAAAGCCAATAAAAATCGGTAGGCTTTGGGCTTAGCCTGGGATGCGCGGAAGCGCACCCCGTAGGGGCAGCACCAAAAGACACGTGGTCTTACTGAAATTCCTTCGGCAACAATTCCTTCCGGACCAGCTTCAGTCCTTGGCCCTCGACCATTTCGTAATCGTAGAACCCGCAATTCTGTTCGCCGGGGCAGCCATTGATCTTCATCAACCGGCTATTCGGACGGAATTCCATCTGCTCCTGGCCTTCATGCTTTTGCGTCCATGCGGGCGGAAGGTCGGCCACGCTGAATCCGTCATAAACAGTTCCGGTGATGGAATCCACGATCATGAACGTGCTGCACCCGCTTCCGCAGCCCCAGCGGGGAACGGTGTAGTGCCCGGCAAATTGCACCTTGGACTTCGCTCCCTCGCGAATCCTGGTCCGGAACATGCGATCAGCTTTGCTTAGCTTCGGCGCGGCAGCAGCGCCCGCGTAAATCTTTTCCGCCAGGCAATCCTTGAAGTCAGGCCGTGGATCGTTCTTCGGCTGCGCCGAACCCAAAACCACAATCGTCAACAATATGAGAATTGATTTCTTCACGGCTACTCCTTCTTGCCGCCCCTCGATCTTTGCGCTCTCTGCGTCCTTTGCGGTAAAGGTTCTTACTTCGTCCCCATGGGCCAATAAATCTTCCACGCTTTTTCCGCAGCCAGAGATTCCAGGTCAGGATTCGGATTTACCGCCACCGGTGTCCGCGCGATCCTCAGCATCTCCAGGTCGTGGACGGAATTTCCGCAACATACATCCACGTCCCGCTTCGCGACCTCAATCAAAGCCGTGGCTTTTGCCGGACCGCTCGGCACGCGGATCAGGCGGTCGGTGGCGAAGCCTTTTTCAATCTCCACACACGCCGCCAAAACATTCTCTGCCGGAATGCCAAAACGCTTTGCGCCTTCGCGCACAACCCAATCGTTCGTCGAGGACACGGCCCACAGGCTGCATCCGGCGCGGCCCAGTTCCTGGGTCAGGTGCAGCATTTCCGGGAAAATGCGTGACTCCACCACCTTGGCAAACATTTCCGCGGCTTCTTTCTCTAGCAGCGCCAAAGGGATGTGTTCATTGATGCTGACCATCTCGCCGCACATCAGCGCCTCGTCCACGTTGCCGCTTTTGTAGTCGGCGTAGCGCTCCACTGCCCACTTAGCCATACCGGACGGCAAGAGCTTGCGCTCCACTTCCCAATAAAAGAAATCGGCGCCGGAGTCACCGGACCACAACGTACCGTCGCAATCAAACACGGCTACGCGGGGCTGCAAGGCCAAAATGGAATCAACAAATTGCTGGGCTGCGGGGGAAAGCACGGGCTGAGTCTTCAAGTCACCAGTCCTAAGCGTAGTTTCTCGTAATCTTCTTCGGTATTCACGTTGAGGGCCACCAGCGGATCGTCCACGGTCACATAAAGGACGTGGTCCTGGTGGGCGTGCTCCACATCGCGGGCATTGCTGGAAGCCGGCGCGCGCAGAAACGCTTCAATCATCTCGCGGCCAATCGCAATGGGATGGCCATGCTTGCCACCGTGTTCCGGGACCGCTGCCCAAACCTGATCGCCGGACGCCAGGAACGCACTCTTCACTTGCGCAATCGTCTCATCGCCCGGCGCTGGACGGTCCACCAACGTGATGATCGCCGCGTCGCGTCCGTGATTCATTACCTCTTGTAGTCCCAGCCGCAGCGAACTGAACTGGCCTTCTTCCGGATTGCGATTTACCACCATGAACGCCGCTTCCGCGTTGATGATGGGTTCCAGGTCGGGGTAATTATTCCCCGCCACCACAATCACCAGCTCGGTTACCGGACGCAGCGCACGCAGCGCGGCCGAAAGAAACGTGCCGTCCTGCCAGGGCAGCAAGGCTTTGTCCCGGCCCATCCGGGACGACGCACCCGCGGCCAGGATCACTCCGGCAAAAGATGGTGAAAGAGGCATAGGTTAACTATAACGCGTTCTTAACCCTGCCTGCAGGTCCCGAGATAATTCGGGTGGGCGAAAAAACTAAAACCTGTCGTCTTGAGCGAGGCCGAGCCGTGGCGAGGGCGAGTCGAAAGATCCCGAGGATTTGTCATCGACCAGATTGCAGGTGGGAGTTCTCACCTTGCCGTCATATCGGCGCACTTTTCTGATCAGTGTTATCCGTGCGAATCAGTGGTGAGGTTCTTCAAAATCTCGGCGGCCTTCACGCTCTTCATGTGCGGCAACTGGCTGGCCGATCCGCGACGAATGGCGATCAGTTCCGCCGTAATCGAGATGGCAATTTCTTCCGGCGTGATCGCCCCAATGTCGATCCCGACGGGAGCGAACACGCGCGCCAGTTTCTCCGCGGCAATGCCTTCTTTTTCCAGCTCTTTATAAATGGCGATGGTCTTGCGCTGTGAGCCAATCATGCCAATGTACTTGGCTGGAGTTTCGGCGGCCCAGCGCAGCACGCGCATATCGTCACGATGGCCGCGCGTCACAATCACAATGTACGACGAATCATTCGGCGCCAGTTGTGCCGTCACCGTTTCGTATTCGTCGGCGTAAACGTCGCGCGCGTCGGGGAAGCGCTCGCGGTTGGCGTAGGTCTCGCGGTCGTCGGTGACGACCACGTCAAAGCCGGCGAGACGCGCCGTTTTGTACAAACTCCAGGCCACATGTCCCGCGCCAAAGATATATAAGGTGGAAACCGGCAGGATGGGTTCCACGTAGACTTCCAGTGTGCCGCCGCACACCAACCCGGTATCGTATTTGGGATTGTTGTTCAGGTTAAAGCTCAGGTTCTGCGGCTTCTCGGACTTCATGACTTCGCGCGCGGCTTCCCAGACTTCGGCTTCCACGCAGCCGCCGCCAATGGTCCCCACGATGGTGCCGTCTTCGCGCACCAGCATCTTCGCTGTCTCAAATGACGGGATCGACCCGCGCACATTGATGATAGTGGCCAGCGCGCCGCGACGGCCTTCCTTGCGTAACCGGGTTATCTCTTCGTAGATGTCCACCCGCCTATTCTAGCCGACGAACCAAATCTTCACCACGGAGACGCGGAGGCGTGGAGAAGAATTGGTAATTGGGTGATTTGGTAATCGGGTAATTGAAATCCACAGCAGCCTTTCGAATCTCATTTACTCATTTACCAAATTATCCAAATTACCAAATTGCTAAATCGCCTCCGCGTGTGTTCACAGTCCTATCGCCGTCGGATGCTTCGGCTGGTAGAGTCCCAGTTCTCCGCCGCCGGGCAAATGGATGGCGGTTACCGATCCCCATCGGGCTTCGGTGACTTCGCCGCATTGCACGCCTTTGCCGCGCAGTTCGCGCATGGTGGCCTGAAGGTCGTCACACATGAGGTAGAGCTGGTGATAGGGAGTCTGGCCCTCGTCGGTGGGATGAGCGGCCAGTTCCGCGGGAGGCGCGGCAAAAATCAGCCAGCCATGTGCGGCGTCCACTGACTTGAGGCCGAGAACATCACGCAGGAAAGCGCGTACTCTGTCCGCGTCCGGCGCATAGAGGATGGCGTGGAGACCGGAAATCATGGCAGGAACTTTACCACTGATTTCCACCGATGACGCTGCTGGAAATTCCGTTGCGAAATTCAAACAGTTCTGCTACGCGGCTTGTTCTTGCAATAGCGAATAAAACACGATATACTGAGCGGCGACGACTCGGGGCCCAGGTCTTGAGGATGAAGAGCGGATCTTTGACAATTTGACGTTCGGTTTCTGACGGCGTTGAGCGCCGGCCATGGTTATCAGTTAGTACATTGAGCGGCTTGAGAGGCCTCAAAATCAATGGTGGAATTGGATGCCGTATGAGACGGAAAAGGGGGTCTCGACCGTTCGGTGACCGTCCGGTCGAATTGCGCTTTGACCTTTGTTCTCAATAAGGGGTGTCATGGGGGGTGGGGGTGAACGCGAAGTTAGCTCATGAGGGTAATAATATACTTGACAAATCAAATGGTATAGGCGATAATCTCCTACATGAGAGCTAAACTTAAGACCGATAAGACCTTGCAGGATGCAATCGTATTTTTCAGCAACCCCGACAATTGCTTGGATTACATGGTCAAT
>JANXPR010000400.1 GCA_025357215.1 Acidobacteriaceae bacterium
CCAATGTGCGCGACCTACTAAGCGCCTTGCTTGCAATAGCTTGCGGAAAACACGAAAGGAGCCCCGCCGTGCCCTAACTGACCACCGCTGTGTTCACAGGACACATGCACAGGAAGGACACGTACCCAAAGTAATTCCAAAACGTTTGTCATCGTGAGCGTGGCCCAAGGGAGCCCCACGACCGCGGGCGAGTCGAACGATCTAGGTATTTCCTTGAAGCAGTCTTGCAAAACGAGCTCGGCGAACCCTGACAAACAAGACTCCGACTCCGCGGCTTCGAGGACGTAAGAATAACCTCAACCCCTTGTCATCGTGAGCGTGGCCCAAGGGAGCCCTGCGACCGCGAGCGAGTCGAACGATCTCTGCATTCTTCTGTTCTCCCGGTGGAGAAAATCTGACGGAGCAAACCACTTGGGTCGTCAAAACGCGTCCCCTATCTAACCAAACCTTCAATCCCTGTCATGTTGAGCGACTCCGAATCCGGCGAAGCCGGGACGAGGAGGAATCGAAACATCCCGACACTGTTTCTCGTTTCCCATGCCGCCCCAGGGAGTTCTCACCAGACTTCCCATTTGATTTGCGGCCGCGCAAAGCCTAGTGGTGACAGTCCCAATTCTTGGCAATCCGGCAATCTTGGCAATTCTTCAGATCCTGCCTCCCTTCCTCACCGTCACCTCCGACCCTTCCGCCAGAAACGCTGACGCTGGCCGGCCCTTTACCGCTTCGGCCAATTCACGTCCATAAAGCTCCTCCACGTCGCCTTCAAACGCCGCATTCGCCGCCCGCCACACTTTCCAAGACGGATGCTCCACGCGATACTCCACCGTCCCGCCATCACGTTGCACGGCATAACCCCAATAATGTTCGGTGATGAACTGCTCTTCTGACCCCTCGTCCAACGGCTTGGGATCCCCAACGGTGGTTACGCTGATTTTGTTTTTGCCGCGCGCCGTCCGCCAACCATACTCGGCGTCCATTCCGCCCAATTTCGCCCCATCCGCTTTTACCCCATCCAACGCCGCATCCGCCTGCGGCTCCACCCGATGCGGCTTCAAAAGATGCGGCTTCAGTGAATGCCACATCGGCAACGCCACATAGTTTTCGTTGTAGACCACGCGTGCCACCGTGGCGATGGCCCATCGCGGCACAATTTCTTTCACAAACACCACGCCGCGCCGGACCTCACCTTCCACAACTCGCCGCACATAGAAGCGCAAGTTCACTTCGTCAAAGTCGCGATGCAACGGAATCCCGATGCCGAAGACCTTGGTGTTGAGAAAACGAAAGCCCACCAGGCTAGCGAACAGCTTGCCGTTCCAGCGGTCCAGCTCCGTCCCTTTCGGAACGAACTTATTCAGCAACGCCGGATCAACTTCATAGTTCAGCATGGCCAGGTAGCGCCATTCGGCGGTGAGAAACGTTCCAGGAGAGTTCATTTCCTTTCACAATAATCTAATGAGTTACAACTCTCCAAATACTCCTCTGCGTTCCTCTGCGTCCTCTTTGGTAAAAAGTCCTCCTCTCGACACGAACATGTCCGCCGTGTTCTCATTCCTGCCAGAGGCATTCGCGCATGTCCAACACCGCACCTTCGTCTGCCCAGCACCAAACCATCTCTCTTCTTGGCATCCCCTTTGATGGCAACTCCAGCTTCCTTCGCGGACCTGCGCAAGCGCCAAAACTAATTCGTCACGCACTCTTCTCTGACTCAACCAATCTCTGGACCGAAGACGGCCTGGACCTCGGCCAACCCAACTCGTTCCACGACGCCGGTGATCTCGACGTTCCCAAGAACCCTATCCCCGCGTTTGCTGACATTGAAGCCGGCGTCTGGCGGACTTTGGGCAACGGCCATCCGCTCATCTGCCTGGGCGGCGACCATTCCATTACTTATCCGATCCTCAAGGGCTTTCGTCCGCGCTGGCCGGATCTGACCATTCTTCACTTTGACGCGCACCCTGATCTCTACCACGAACTCGACGGCAACCACCTCTCGCACGCTTGTCCGTTCGCGCGCATCATGGAAGAGCGCCTCGCACGCCGCTTGGTTCAGGTAGGAATTCGCACCATCAATGCTCATCAGGCTGAGCAGGCAAAGAAATTCGGGGCGGAGGTGATCACCATGCGTGAACTTGCTGCGCCGAACGCGCATTGTCTGGCCGACCTCAACTTGCAAGGTCCGCTCTATATTTCCTTTGATGTCGATGTGCTCGACCCCGCGTTTGCTCCCGGCGTTTCTCATTACGAGCCCGGCGGAATGTCGGTCCGTGAAGTTATTTCCATGATTCAAGGCTTGCGCGTGCCGGTCATCGGTGCGGACATCGTCGAATACAACCCCACGCGTGACCATCATTCGCAGACGGCGATGGTCTGCGCCAAAGTGCTCAAGGAAATCTCCGCCGCCATGATGCGCCGCGGCATGCCGCCGGCACGGTGGCCGTAAAAAACCGCCATAAAAAACAGCCCCAAAGAGCCGCCCTAAAAAAGCCACAATAAAAAGCCGACGCCCCTTTTCCGGAACGCCGGCTCTTGTCTTGCGCGACTCCTTGTTAGCTCTAGTTAGCAGTGGCTGCGCACAGCACTGGCTTGGCTACAAGCTGTCCAATAGCTGACGGCTGGGGGCGTCCCGTTGCGCATCCCGTACCTCCGCCTGTAACGGCGCATCCGCCGCCCACAGGGACCGGAGTGGGTGAAGGCGCGGGCGCCGGTGCGGTAGCGCAATCATTCGCTGGTTTTGTTCCGTGGATCGCCTGCCCCAGCGAACCTGCTCCGTGCAGTTCGTTGTTTTGACCGCAACCATAGCCGGATGACTTGGTTCCTCCGCAGCCAACTTGAATGCCGCCATAGCGGGGGCGCCCCGCCGTGACATATCCGCCCACCTGCACGCCGGAGGGAACAATGGGAATGCCTTGCGTTTGTGGATCAAAACCCGTACTCGATGTTTGCACCCAGTTCCCGCTTCCGTTGATCGGGAATGAACACGCTGAACCAGCGTCTGAGCAATTAATGGTGTGCGGCCTCTCCGTTGAATCGTTGACGTTGGTGAAGGTAAAGATGGGCGTCACCGTAAAGCTGGACGAATACGTCCCACCCTCGGAGTTCGTCGAAGTGAAATTGATCTGGCCGGTGCCGCTCTGGTTCGCCAGTGACACCGCTACGTGGTAAACCTTGCCGTTTTGCAGCGTCATGTCAGGACTCGATCCCAGAGCCAGCCCTTTGATGGAAAGTGTTGCCGCAAACGCGCTGCCGATCGTCGCACTGCCGCGGGATACCAGCGTATCGGCCACGCCTAGCGACGAGTTCAAGGGAACTCCCGTGAACGACACAACGGAATTTACCGGCTGTGAGCCCAGTAGCTGCGTAATGTTCACGCTGCCAAAGTTTGAAAAATCAACCTGAGTGCCGCTACCGGTGATCCACGTGTCATCTTCGGCGCCAACGGTTTGGGCGTTCGCTGAAACAACAACCACGGCGGCAAACAACAATGCTGCCAATATCGCGCGCAGATTACGTTGCATAGAGTCTCCTCGCTTTTTTCCGTGCTCAGTGAGCATCGCGGAGACTATGCCGCGTCTTCGCTTCTAAAACTTCTCCGGAATTGCGACTGCGATCATCAGCAATTCCAATTTGGAACTCATTGCACGCCGGATTTCTCCTTGCCTGGTTTTCTCCGCGTGCAATGTTGGGCCCGCGCCCCGTACCGTTTTGATAGCTGCGTGAGCGCCGCAGGCGCGACATAACGGTAGCCCAGGCCGTAAGGCCTGGGTAAGCGTGCCAGAAAAAATGAGCCCCGGCGGGGCGGCACAAAAAAATCAATATCCCTGACACATGCACTGAAACAACTGCTGGGTGAATGACATTCCGCGCTAAACTATCCCCATGACGCGCACTCTAACCATCCTCGCAACTATCGTCATCCTAGGCGCAGTCTATCTGTACTTCTTTGGTTTCCAGACATGGATGATGTGGGAAGCGCACAAGATCGGCCGGCGCTCTCCGGTGGTCAACCTCGTTCCCGTCGCCTTGCCCGACTCTTCCATCTCCCTTGCGGACGGCCGCAAACTCTCTTACCTTGGCTACGATTTTGAAATCCCCTGGAATGACGTTGACGAATCCAAAACCACTCTCACCGCCAACCGTGTGGTTCTCGTCTTCCATTCCGGCAAGGCCCTGATGCTTACCACCGGCCGCGGACATGAGTTCACGGACGAGGTCGTAGGACAACTTGACGCTAAAACTTTCCGCGAAGCTTACGGTGATTCTCCCATGCAGTCCGACTACGCCATGTGGCAACTCATCGGTAGCGCCACGCCAGACAGGTTCACGTTGCGCACGCCGCGCAAAGAAGCCGTCGGCGCCATGATGCTGCTCGTGGTAAAAGCTGTAGCTATTCCCGAAAGCTCAGGCTTCTATTCCATCGAAACCAACGGCTTCAAGGGATTCCAATGGGGCAATCCGCAAAGCCATCCATCGCACATCGTCGCTGACCTGTTTACTGACAACGCTGGACTCGAGTTCATCTTCCCTGCGCAAAAAAATCATCCCCTGGACGTCACGCAAGCGGAAATCAACCGCATTCTGCAAAGCGTTCACAAGACAGTTGCGACTTCCCCAAACTCGATTTCCACCGCGGACCTTGTAGCCGTCGGTCGATAGCCGCGCCAGCCGAAAGACGCACCAGAACCGAAATTCCTTTTTTTCTCCGTGCCTCCGTGTCTCCGTGGTGGATTTGTTTTCCACAGCCAGAAACACTCTATAATCCTTGTCACCCCGAGATGACCGAGCCTTCCACTCCGCTGATGCGGCAATATGCCGCCATTAAAAAGCAACATCCCAACGCGCTGCTCTTCTTCCGCCTGGGAGACTTCTACGAACTCTTCTTTGAAGACGCCGTAGTCGCCGCCAAGGAACTCCAGATCACGCTGACCTCGCGCAACAAAGAAAAAGACCAGGCCATCCCCATGTGCGGCGTGCCTTATCATGCGGCGGAAGGCTATCTCTCCAAGCTGCTCCGCAAGGGATTCAAAGTCGCCATCTGCGAACAGATGGAAGCCCCCAGCGCGGCCAAGAAAATCGTTCGCCGTGAAGTCACGCGCGTGCTTACCCCAGGGACGGCCATTGATTCCAGCGTCGGCGCGGAAGACAACAACTTTCTGGCCGCTCTCGCCCGCGCGTCTTCTTCCGGGGGAAGCGCCGTGGGCTTGGCCGCTCTTGATCTTTCCACCGGAGAATTTCGCGCCACCGAATTTCGCGGTCCTGAAGCCGAGCGCCGCATCCTCGAAGAACTCCAGCAGCTTCGTCCGCGCGAAGTCCTGTATCCCAGTTCCCTGCCGCTCTTCGACCGGGCGCCCTTGAACGCCAGTGAAACTCCGCTCGCTCCACCTGCTTCTAGCAGCGACGTCGCCACCGCTCCCACTTCGCCCGCCGTCCCGCGCACCGGAGACCTCGCCCGTCTCGCCGACTCATCGCGCACCAACTCTGATCGCGTCCGCTTTACCGAAACGCCTCTTGAGGACTGGGTCTTCTCGCCCGACTACGCCATTCCTCTGGTTGAAAACCAGTTCGGCGTGCTCTCTCTCGAAGGTTTCGGCCTGGACGGCAAGCCCGCTGCCGCCACCGCCGCCGGAGCGATTCTCCATTACGTCCGCAGCACGCAAAAAGGCACGCTGCAGCACGTGGACCGCATCGGATTTTACGATCGCCAGGAACACTTGGTCCTCGACGCCGTCACCGTCCGCAACCTTGAACTCGTCGAGCCGCTTTTCGCCAACTCCAGTGACGAAGTCACGCTCTTCCGTGCACTCGACTCCACCATCACGCCCATGGGCAAACGTCTGCTGCGCGCATGGATGTTGCGCCCGTCGATTGAAGTCGCCGAGATAAGCTTGCGCCTTGACGCAGTGCAAGCCGGAGTGAAAGATTTCGTCGCCCGCGAGGAACTGCGTCGCGCCATGGATGGAGTCCTTGACGTCGAACGCCTGCTCAGCCGCGTTACGCTCGAAACCGCCAACCCCCGTGATGTGCTCGCGCTCAACGCCAGCCTCAATCGCATCCCACTGGTCAAAGCTGCACTCTTGCGACTCAAGTCCGCCCGCTTCGCCGAACTCCATTCCCTCCTCGACGAACTTGCCGACCTGCGCGAGCGCATCGAGCGCACCATCGTCCCCGAACCGCCGCTCACTCTTGCCGATGGCGGCGTGATCCAACCCGGACTCGACTCCGAACTCGACGAGCTCCGCAACCTGAGCCGCAACAGCAAGCAGTACATCGCTCAGATTGAAGAGCGGGAGCGCACGCGCACCGGCATTGGCTCGCTCAAGGTCAAATTCAACTCGGTCTTCGGCTATTACATTGAAATCAGCAAGGCCAACTTGCACCACGCGCCGCCGGATTACGAACGCAAACAAACGCTAGTCAACGCCGAACGCTTCACCACGCCCGAACTCAAAGAGTACGAAGCCAAGGTCCTGGACGCCCAGGAAAAGATCGTGGAGATCGAACGCCGCCTGTTCACCGAATTGCGGACGGCCATCGCCGCCGAAGCCAAACGAATCCGCCAGACTTCCCTCGCCCTCGCCGAAGTTGACGTTCTCGCCGCGCTGGCTTTCATCGCGCAGAACCGCGGCTACTGCCGGCCGAGCTTTAGTCGGACCTCTGAAAAAGTATCTACTCGCGGAGAGTATTCAGCGCCTCAAGCAGCCAACGGAGGAGCTTCCGCGCCCGAGGCTTCATCTTCTGCTCGCGCAGCAACTTCAGCTTCCGTTGCAGCAGGCGCAGAAGCCCCTTCGCCAACAAATCAGCCGCCGCGCGGTTCAAACGAAAACGACGAAGACTCCGCCCTTGAAATCATTGACGGCCGCCATCCCGTGCTCGAGCAGCTTGAGATCGCCGGCGTCAATGACCGCTTCGTCCCCAATGACCTTTATATGGACTCCGCCGGCCACTCCATCCTTCTGCTCACCGGACCCAACATGGGCGGCAAGTCCACCTACCTGCGCCAGACCGCGCTCATCGTGCTCATGGCCCAGATGGGCAGCTTCGTTCCGGCTCGTTCCGCGCGCCTGCCGGTCGTTGACCGCATCTTCACTCGCATCGGCGCCAGTGACAACCTGTCCCGCGGACGCTCCACCTTCATGGTCGAAATGACCGAGACTGCGGCGATCCTGAACACCGCCACGCCACGGTCTTTAATTCTGTTGGACGAAATCGGCCGCGGGACTTCCACTTATGACGGACTGGCCATCGCCTGGGCCGTGGTCGAATACATTCACTCCACCAGCCGCGCCAAGACTCTTTTCGCCACGCACTACCACGAACTCACCGAGCTCAGCCGCCTGCCGGGCGTCAAGAACTTCCATGTGTCGGTGAAAGAGACCGGCGGAGGAATTGTCTTTCTGCGCAAAGTCGAACCCGGCGCGGCGGACAGAAGTTACGGAATCGAAGTGGCTAAGCTCGCCGGACTCCCGCCGGAAGTCATCGTCCGTGCCCGCGAAGTTTTGCATGAACATGAAAACGCCGAACATCAAACTACAGCTCACCTTACCCCGGGTGCCGGTGAGCCAGAGCCGCAAATGCAGCTCACCATGTTCACGCCGCTTTCGCAGAAGATCGTCGACCGCCTGAAAGACGCCGACCTCAACAACCTCACGCCCCTCGACGCACTGAACCTGCTGAATGAGTTGAAGAAGCAGGTCTAAAAAGATTCCCTCTGCGTCCTCTGCGGTAAGAACTTCTTTTCCTTTGCGCCCATAGCGGTTCAATCCCTGTCTTTGCTCCGCGTCTCCGCGCCTCCGCGGTGAAACCTTCGCTTTCCTCCGAGTTCTCTGCGTTCTCTGCGGTAAAAGCCCTCTTTTCCGTGGCGCCCTTTTGCCCTTTGCGGTTCAATCCCAGCCTTCCTCCGCACCTCCGCGGTGCAACCTTCTCTTTCCTCCGCGTTCCTCTGCGTCCTCTGTGGTAAAGGTCTTTGGGATGGCAAGGCGAAATATTTACGAAATATATATTGACTTTCGCTTTTCATTCGTTTATTGTCCATCTCGCGTCAGAAAACACGCCGGAGGAAACACCCCCAATGTCGCTGAGCCAATCGCTCTTACCGGAATTCGACCAGGAAATGGCCGGCACGCGCCGCACTCTCGAGCGCGTCCCGGAAGCCAAATTCAGTTGGAAGCCCCATGAAAAGTCCGGCACCATGCTCTGGCTGGCCGGGCATCTCTCCGAGATTCCCTCCTGGACCTCTTACACCATTTCCCAGGACTCCATCGATCTGGCTCCCGGCGGCAAGGCCATGGAACCGCCTCCGGTGCCCAAATCGACCCAGGAACTTCTCGATCGTTTTGACCAGCATGTGAAAGACGCCCGTGCGGCCCTGTCGGCCGTGAGCGACGCCGAGCTGGCCAAGCCCTGGTCGCTGCTGAACAACGGGCAGACCTTATTCACCATGCCCAAGATTACCTGTCTGCGCACATGGGTCTTGAACCATAACGTCCACCATCGCGCGCAGCTTGGTGTTTATCTCCGACTCAACAACATCCCCGTGCCGGCCATCTACGGGCCCTCCGCCGACGAGCAAGGCATGTAGATTTTCCTGCCAGAAGGGCGCAGCCGGGACCTGAATGACTCACACGCCCAGGTCTTGAGCTGCGCCCCCCTCCCTTTGGCGGCGCTCTTTAACCTGTGATGTTGTATGCACGAACAGATCCTCCATGAACGCTGGCAACGCCTGAGAGAAAACTCTGTCCTGCGAAGATCCAGCGCCGCAGGCGCGAACAGGTTCTCCACAAACGCTTGGCAACGCCTGCGAGAGACTTTGTCAATCGTAAGTCCAGCGCCGGAGGCGCGGCAGCGAGCGCATGCGAGCGTAGCCCAGCCCGTAAGGGCTGGGTAAGCGTCAAAATGGTCTCGAGCCCGGAGGGGCGACACATTAAGGTTTGCAACGCCTACCAGACCACCCTCCGTCCCTAAGAACCAGCGCCGGAGGCGCGGCAGCGAGCGCATGCGAGCGTAGCCCAGCCCGTAAGGGCTGGGTAAGCGACAAAATGGTCTCGAGCCCCGGAGGGGCGGCACAAGATAGTTTTCATCCGCCTTGAAAATGCCCGGTGCCGTCGTAAGTACTACTCGTAAGGTTTTGCTCCGTATAATCAAGAAGCATGGCAAAAAAGACCAAGACATCCACTCGCCGCGCCGCCCTGTCCAAAGCGCCGAAAAAAAGCAAACGTGGATCAAGCTCTCCTGCGGTTTGGAGCGTAGCGACAGAACTAAGACAACAAGTCGGCCAGCTCCTCATCATGGGTTATGACGGACTGGAAATCGACTCCATGCTCCGCACCACGCTCGCCACCTTGCAACCCGGAGGCGTAATTCTTTTTGCCCGCAACATCGAAACCGCCGGACAGACATGGAAGCTGCTGCGCGATTCGCAGTCCACCACGCCGGTCCCCATGTTCCTCTGCGTCGATCTCGAAGGCGGCACCGTCGATCGTCTAAAGAAAGCGATCTCGCCCGCGCCTTCCGTCGAAGACGTCTTCGCCACCGGCGATAAGAAACTTTGGCGCATGCACGGCAACATTCTCGGTCTTGAAGCTCGCGCCCTGGGTTTCAACACGGACTTCACTCCGGTTTTCGATCTCGGCTTCCCTGCTTCGCGTAGCGTGCTCACGTCGCGCACCGCATCTGCCGACCCGAAGAAAGTCATCGCTTACGCCCGCGAATGTCTTAAAGGACTCAAGGCCGCCAAAGTCCTCGGCTGCGGCAAGCACTTCCCCGGACTCGGCGAAGCCAATCTGGACACGCACCACGAATTGCCTTCCATCAGCAAACCATGGAAGAAGATGTGGGCGGAAGACCTGCTGCCCTATCGCGAACTCCGCAGCCAGATTCCTTTCGTCATGGTTGCGCACGCCGCGTATCCGGAAGTCACCAGGAACAATTTTCCTGCGTCGCTCTCCACCAAATGGATGAAGGACATCCTCCGCGGCAAGATCGGTTTCCGCAACCTCATCATCTCTGACGATCTGGAGATGGGCGGCGTGCTCAAGGGCGGAAACATTGAAGAAGTTGCCGTTGAGACCTTGCGCGCCGGAGCGGACATGTTCCTGGTCTGTCACAATCAGGAACTGGTCTGGCGAGGTTATGAAGCGGTGGTTCGCGCAGCGGAAAAAGACCGCAAGTTTGCCGCCCACGTGGCCCAGGCCGCGCGCCGCGTTCTTGCCTTGAAGAAGCGCTCGCCTGAACTTCGCGGTTTCGCCAAAGAGCCGAAAGCCAAAGTTGTGCAAAAGCTGCGCCGCCTGGTGGAAGACTTCTCCCGCGTCATTGATAACGGTGGCGGCCCCGACGGCGAATCCCGTGATCGCATGGAGAAAATTGCTTGATCGTTGCCGGCATCATGAGCGGCACCTCAGCCGACGGTATTGACGTTGCCCTGGTCGGCATCACCGGCCAGGGTTTCCAATTGAAGACCAGGCTTATCGGCCACACACACGCCCCTTATCCCCGCCCCGTGCGCGACGCCGTTCTTCGGGCGATGAACGCGGACAAAATCAGCGTGGCCGAACTCTCGCAACTGAACTTCCATCTCGGCGACCTCTATGCAGAGGCCGTCCTCCACGCGCAAACTTCTTTGCGCGTCAAAAAGCTCGGCCTCGTTGGCTGTCACGGTCAGACTATCTATCATCAAGGCGGCCACGCGCCGCACCTTGGACGCAAAATCGCCACCACTTGGCAAATCGGCGAAGGCTCAGTCCTGGCCGCGCGACTCGGCACTCCGGTTGTCTCTGATTTCCGCCCCGCCGACATGGCTGCCGGCGGCAAAGGCGCTCCGCTGGTTCCGTTTCTTGACTACGCTCTCTTTCGTCACAAAACGCGCGGACGGATCGTGCAGAACATCGGCGGCATTGCGAATCTCACTGCCATCCCCGCCGGCGCGAACCCGAAACACGTTCTCGCCTTCGACACCGGCCCCGGCAACATGCTCATGGACCAGCTCATGCATCAGCTGTTCGGAAAGCCTTACGACCGCAACGGCGCAATCGCAAAACGCGGAACAGTTATCGCAGCGGTTCTTGAAGACGCGGTCCGCAATCCATACTTTCGCATCAAGCCTCCCAAAACCGCGGGCCGCGAAGAATTTGGCCGAGAATACGCCCAGGCTTTCCTGCACCAATGCAAACGAGCCAATGGCGATTCCGCTAAAGAAGACATCGTCGCCACGGCCACGGCCCTTACCGCACAATCGATTGCCGTCGCGATCAGGAAATTCGTCCTGCCCCGCGGAAAGTTTCATGACTACATTGTTTCCGGAGGTGGCACACAAAACCGGACGCTCATGACCATGCTCGCCGCTGAAACCACAGAGCTCGGTCTTCGTCTCAAACCAACCGACGACTTCGGCATTCCCAGTCAGGCCAAGGAAGCTGTGGCTTTTGCCGTGCTGGCCTACCAGACGTGGCATCGTCAGCCCGGAAATATTCCATCGGCCACGGGAGCAAAGAAAGCCGCGATCCTGGGGAAGGTCTCGTATGTTTAGTTTGGAAATGCTTAACCACAAAGGACACGAAGGAGCACCAAGGTTTCGTCGTCAAAGTGGGAAAAACCTTTGTGTGCCTTTGTGCCCTTTGTGGTTAATGGTTTTGCTTGTGCTCTCGAGCGTTTCCTGCTCCACCCACCCTGACCCCAACACTCTGGTCATGATCATTGAGAGCAGTCCCACAAATCTTGATCCGCGCGTGGGCACGGACGCACAATCCGAACGCATCGCCGGACTGATGTTCGACTCGCTCGTCCGCAAGGACGAACATTTTGCTCTGCATCCCTGGGTTGCCGAAAAGTGGGACACGCCTGATCCGCGGAC
>JANXPR010000547.1 GCA_025357215.1 Acidobacteriaceae bacterium
TCGGTGACGCGCAGCCCGTCAATGAACTCGCTGGTCTTGCCCATTTGTTTCATCACGCGCGTGAGCGCCGACCCGCCGCCGTGTACGACGACTACTTGATGCTCATCGGCCAGTTGCTTAACCGCGACCGCCGCCCGATGCAGCAGTTCCGCGTCTTCAAGAGTTGCGCCACCCAGCTTGACTACGATTTTCATTTCAGCCCCTCCTCTTCGTTCCATCCGTACACCAGGTTCATGTTTTGCACTGCTTGTCCGGCAGCGCCTTTCATCAGGTTGTCCAGACACGAGACCAGAACCAGTCGTCGTCGGTCCGGGGCCAAAGTGAACCCGATATCGCAGTAGTTGGTGTGCAGCGAATACTGGATTTGCGGCAGCTTGCCGTGCGCGAAGATCCGCACCCACGGCGAGCCAAAATAAAAATTGCGCAGACAGTTTTCAATGTCCTGCGGCTGGGCCGGCGTGTTCAGCCGGACGTAAATGGTCGACAGGATGCCCCGCGGAATCGGCAACAGATGCGGAGTAAAAATCACCTGCTCGGCCGTAAGTCCCAGTTGCTCCTGGATTTCGCCGGTGTGCCGGTGATTAAAAACGGAGTAGGCGGACAAGTTCTCCGCCACTTCCACGAAATGTGTTTTCTGCGTGGGCTGTTTGCCTGCGCCGGAAACGCCGGACTTGGAATCAGCAATCACGCCGTGCGCCAGATCAATCAGCCCGGACCGTACCAGTGGCGCCAGCGCCAAAATTACTGACGTTGCATAACATCCGGCATTGGCTACCAGCGCAGCGTCCTTCAGCCGTGCGCGGTGCAGTTCCGGAATGCCGTACACAGCTTGCGCGGTGAGCTTTTCCGCCAACGCCGCGTCGTCATCTTTAAATTGGTAAATCTCGCGTGACGCCGGACTCGCCAACCGCCATGCTCCGCTCAGGTCGACCACGTTGATGCCTTGCCGCATCAATTCCGGAACCCACTCTCGGGAAACTTCATGCGGCGTGGCCAGAAACAAAACGTTCACTCCTTTGGCCTTCAGCTTCTCCCACTCAAAAGACTCAAGAGGGAAGCCGCCATTGCCGCTGATGTGCGGATACAGTTCGTCCAGTTGCGCCGGCCCCGCGGCTTCGCCTTCGCGTGTGAAGAGCACAGGCTTCTTCATCCGCGGATGGCGATAGAGCAAACGCGCGAGCTCGAAGCCCGCGTAGCCGGTTGCCCCGACGACTGCAGGTTGGATCGATTGTGGCATCAGGCTCGGAAGCCCTCCAATCGTGTCTGGAGCTGCCTGGCCTTTTTGTTATTGCCACTGATAATAAGGATAGTGTCGTCGCCGGCCACGGTGCCCACCACTTCGTCCCAGCCTTCGGCGTCCACCGCAACCGCCACTGGTTGCGCAGAGCCCGGAATGGTTTTGATCACCAGCAGGTTCTGCGCGCGCCGCACTTCGCGGACAAACTCCCGCACCACGCGCGAAACCGCCGGCAAAGGTTCATTGGACGCATCGCCGTTCGGCAGAATGTAGCCTTCCGGCGTCTTCACCAGGCGCAGCTCATTCAGGTCACGCGAGAGCGTGGCCTGCGTCACCTGAAACCCGCGCCGTCCCAACACCTTCACCAGCTCCTGCTGATTGGGCAAGGGCGCTTCGTGGGCGAGTTCGATAATTGTCTGCTGCCGGGCCAATTTAGTCATGAGTATGAGCGCGTATATTTATTCAGTAGCATGTATAAATATGCATTGCTCGGGTATCTCATGTCAACCCAATAATGTGCCGCGAGTTGTTTTTTTGCGTGACGGAAGTAAGCGCGGATTGGCCCGCCAGAAATTCTACAGACACTGAGTCACTCGATTCGGGTTTGGCGGTTTCCTTAACGTGCGGACACCGAGGATCTACTGGTCAACATTGCCGTTTCAGATTTGTCATCCTGAGCGACGCGCTGAGCCAACGGCGAAGGGCGGAGTCGAAGTTGAGCCGTCATGCGGGCGTAGAGCCCGCAGGCGAAATCCCGAGCGCAGCCGAGGGAGCCACCGAAGGACCTGTGTATTTTCTTTTCGCTGGATGAACGCTCACGCGACGCACCAGCATATGATGAGTTTTTTTGTGAAATTCCTTATGACTGATCCCCGGAAACCCACTTCACGGATTCTTCGCTACCAAACCGCCCTGATTACTGATGGCGGACGCGGCATCGGTCGCACCATCGCGCAGATTCTGGCCGCCGCCCGCCAGGCAGCGGAACTTAAAAAAGAGTAGTGCGCTAATCGTCGCCCAATTGTGGCGATGAATTATTTCACCAGCCCGTCCAGAATCTTTTCCGCTTGCTCATGCAAGTCCGGCGGCGCCCCGTAAAACACGGTCGCGGTTTTTCCGGATCGGTCAAACAGGAACATTGTCGGGACGGATGTGATGTCGCCGAACGCAACCGCCGTAGGCGCATCCGCAATCGCCCAATGCAGCTCCTGGCTTAGCGAACTCACGCTTGCCCGTATCTTGCCCTCGGGGGACTCCACCGCCAGCGCGACAATCGCCACGTTATCTCCGTATTTCTGTTTCAGTTGCCCCAGCCATTCGAGTGTCGATCGGCACGGCGGGCACCACGTGGCCCAGAACTCAACCATCACTACGCGACCTTGAAGTTGTTCTGCCGTCAACGGCTTGCCGTTCAGATCAGTGATGGAAAACTTTGGTAGCGCGGCGACCTGCGCTGTTTCGGTTTTCTGCCCGGCATGTTCGCGATCGACAATGTCTTTTCTGCCGGCCAGGATCAGATCGATCATCCGTGTGAGGTCAGCTTTGAATTTTGCCTGGCTCTCGGCTTTCTTCCATGGCGCGTAGCGGCCCGTTCCGTCCACTTCGCCAAAGTAACCAAACTCGCGCGGCGCCGCCACCAGCACATCATCCACGAATACCGCCGGATAACCTTTCACGCCAAACTTGTCCGCCAGCTTGGACGCGCCGAAGTTCTCGCTCACAAACGTCACGCGTCCCGGATACCTCGCCGCAACTTC
>JANXPR010000557.1 GCA_025357215.1 Acidobacteriaceae bacterium
CTGATGCTGGGCAACCAGAACATGTATCAGAAGTTTTTTTCGGCGCGCACGGAACGTGACGCGAAGCTTTCAGTCATGGGATGGATCGTGGGCACGTTCGTGCTGGAAACCGTGATCGTGGCCATCGCCGTGTTGGGTGCCGCGCTTTATCTGCACACGCCGGACGTGAAGCCCCGCGAAATCATCCCCTACGCCGCTCGCAACGGACTGCCGCCGTTCATCGGAGCGCTGCTCATGGGCGCGGTGTTCGCGAAAGTAATCTCCACTGCGAACAACTATCTTTTCTCTCCGGCCACCAATCTCGTCAATGACGTCTACACGCGCTTCATCAACAAAGAAGCCACGAACCGCCAGGTGCTGATCGTGTCGCGATTCATCGTCGTCGGACTGGGCGTCTGGGCGTTCGTACAGGGCGCGTACACGGAATCGATCCTGCAAAAAGCGCTGTACGCTTACACCATTTATTCCGCGGCGATCACGCCGGTGGTGATGGCTGCGTTCTTCTGGAAGCGCGCATCAGCGTGGGGCGCAGTCTCCTCCATTGGCGCGGGGACGCTGATCACCGTGTTGTGGAATGAAGGCGGCTCGAACTGGATACTGGCGCACACTACTCCCGGAAGCCCGTTGCACTGGTTGGCCGAGCGTGACGCAATCTTCGCCGCATTGCTGGCATCGGTACTGTGTCTGCTTGTGGTTAGCATGCTCACCAAGGCTCCGCGGCGCGAACAACTGGCGCCGTTCTTTGATGATGAAAAAAAGAATGACGAAAAGGAACCCGGCGCAGCAACCGCCTGAAGCGGGAGAGTTTTCCTTCGACTCTGATAAAATCTCAACTCGGACTGGTGAACCCCCGGAATGGCAGATACTGATACCTCACAAAAGAATGCGGGCACGCCTGCTGTGCCCATGTCCGCGATGTCCGTGCTGGCTCCGCTTCTGGGCTGGCTGGTTCCGGGCGCTGGACACCTGGTCCAAAAACGCTGGGTGCGTGGCGGGCTCATCATGGCGTCCATTGTTGCGCTATTTATTTTCGGCTTGGCCATGGATGGCAAAGTCTATCCACCGAATACCGGCGACATACTGGATATCCTCGGCTTTGTCGGCGATCTGGGATCTGGCGGCCTGTATATCCTGGGACGTTCCATGGACTGGGGCGCCGATGCCATCCGCTTTGCCACCGCTGACTATGGCACGAAATATATTGTCGTCGCCGGACTGCTCAACATCATGAGCATGGTTGACGCTTACCACATCGCGATTGGGAAAAAACCATAATGCTGCTCGTCCTTCAAGTTTCCCACTTCACCGCAGCCGCGATCTTTGCGTTCTGCGCGTCCATCGTGTTTGCTATTACCACGCGGAACACACCGCGGGAAATGGTCCGCTTTGGCGCTTATTGTTTCCTCTTCTTTATGGGCGGACTCTATGTCGCGGGCTGGGGCATGTGGCTTTTGCATCATTGATTTAAGCACCCGCCTAAGAAATTCTTCCTTGCCGAGATTCCTTTGCTCTTGAACAGCGCAATTCGCCACGCAAGTCGGCCGAATTGCTTTTATCGTTGCTTCATTAGGCGAGCCCCCCGCCCGAGAGAGTAGCTCTTGCTGACTTCTTGAATGCGCCTTTAGTAGCGCAATTCGCCACGCACGTCGGGCGGGCTTTAGTTTCTGTCGCTCCGCTCCAAACCGCGCATGAGTTCTCTTCTCCCGCGATTTGTTCTGCTCTCATAACAAGCCGCTCGGCGCGCTAGTCGGCCTCGCAGCTTCTTTTTGCTCGCTTCCTTTTGTGTTCCTTCGTGTCCTTTGTGGTTAACTTCTGGTTTTTTTCGGGGTTTTGAGAAGTTCGCCGCGCAAGTCGGGCGAATCGCTTTTGTTTTTGCGTCATTCTCCCTTTGTGTTCCTCTGCGTCCTCTGTGGTTAACCGCGCTTAGTCTTTCCGGATCGTCGTCGAAAACAGCTTCACCCGCTCTCGGAAGCCCAGCCGTTCATAGATTCCGATGGCGCGTTGGTTGTCCGTGCGGACGGTAAGAAATGGCTGCTCGTTGCGTGCGCGAATGCGGCGCGCCAGTTCCGCGACGAGCGCCGTAGCGTAACCGCGTCCTTCATGTCCCGGCATGGTGGCTACCGTGGATATTTCGCGATAACCAGGAAAATGAAGTCGCAGACAAGCCATCGCGACCAGCTGGCTGCCCTCGGAACCGGGCTCGCGAATGCCAACAAACCCTCCGAGCTGATAAAGCTTGGGACTGAGCTTGCGTCCGGGACGCGTGGATTCGTAGACGGCAGACATCTGCGGCAGGTCAGCCGCTGTCAGGTCGTCGATTTGAAAATCGCCAGGGTGCGCGGCCTGGGCCAAGTCTTCAGTAGGGCTTGATGAAGCCGCCGATGACGCAGCTTCGGGCCCTTCCTGCACCATTTCCAGAAGCTCAACCGCGCGTGTAACGGTCCAGCCGGGTGGCAGCATAGGCTTTTGCCGGGTTAGCAGCCCAACGGGTTCCGGCGAGAGCTTCGCCATGTCCTGAAACGCAGGCGGCATGGGCAAGGCCAGCGCGCCGTGAATACACATTTCAGGCGGGAAGCGGCGGGCCATTCCGGTGGCCAGAGCAAATTGCGATTGGTGCGTGGTCAGCGCTTTCCAGCTTGGGTTATCCAAAGGATGCATGGCAGAGACAGTTTAGCTCAGCACTCTTGTACACAACATGGCTCTACCTGCGAACTTACAAGTAGCTCAGGAACCCAACGTCCTTGTGTTGCTGCTTGTAGTCCGCAAACCAGCGGCACGGGAAATAAAGGACTGCAACCACAATCGCCCAGACCAGATAAAGCAGGCCCAGACTCCACAGATATTGCGGAGGAGCGGGTGGGATCATTACCGGGTGGTTCAGGAAGAGCCAGTGGTCCACCGATCCGGAACGCAACAGGGAAACGATGATGGCCGCAAAATGGATCAGTGGTATGTGCAGCGCGTAATAAAAGAAAGGTACGCGTCCAAAAGTTTTGAAAACGCTGGCTACAGGTCCGCTCGCGTTTTCGAGCAAAGGCAACGCCAGCAGCGCGGGCCCGAGAGTCATAAGGAGAAAGAGCAGAGACGCCGGATATTTTGTGGTGCTCAGGAAAGAAATCCAAGCCGGGGCTTGCGGACGTGGAGCCGGTGCGCCCGCGGATGCCGAAGGCTGCGAGCCGGTTTGTGTTTGCGCGGCCACGGGCGGAGTTGGTTTCTTCCAGGGCCGTGGGTCGCCATAGAGATTGAATCCGCGCAGGACGATGAACAAAGCGATGGCGGCGGTTCCCAACGCAAGACAGATTTTGCGGCGCCGAGCAGGCTCCAACGTCATTACCTGGCCAAAGGCAAAGCCAGCGGCCATCACGCCGATCCACGGGACAATGGAGTACAGCACAAAGAGGTCCGGGCCGTTGGCGCCGATCTTGATGGGTCCGCCAAAATACAACACTTGCCACAGCCATGCCAAGTGACTTGTTCCCAAGGCTGTATACAACGATTGCGAGTAAGCGTCCGTAATGTTGTGGCCAAAGATAATCGCCAGTCCAAGAACACCAACCGCGCGCCCTGGCAGGTAGATCAATCCGGCCATCAGGACCATGCACCAGCCAATCACCCAGATCACGCCAGCAAGCAGGTAGTGGCCAAAATCAAAATTGAAAGTCCAGGCAACGCGCAAAACGGTTAGTTCAAGGAACACGAGCCACAGGCCGCGCGTCAGCAGAAAGCGCGAGAGCGCGCCGCGGCTGGCGAGTTTGCGTCCGTGGAGAAAGGCGGATGTCCCGGCCAGAAAGATAAATGCCGGCGCAACAAAGTGCGTGATCCAGCGCGTGAGAAAAATTCCTGCCGTTGGACCTCCGGCGGGCTGCCCGGAGTAGACGCGGACGTGGTCGATGGCCATCAGCACCATCACTACGCCGCGAATCACATCAATGGACTCGATGCGTGAGGTGCGGGGAACCGCCATTCTTTGATCATTCGTGGTGGGTTTTTC
>JANXPR010000569.1 GCA_025357215.1 Acidobacteriaceae bacterium
TGAAATGCGCGTCGGCTTGGTGAAATTTGCCGAACGCGTAAAAGGCGCGGACAAATTGCTACGCCTGGAAGTGGACATAGGCACTGAAGTCCGGCAAGTGGTGGCGGGAATCGCGCTGGCTTACGATCCGGAGAAGTTGATCGGACGCAAAGTGGTCATCGTCGCCAACCTGGCCCCACGCAAGCTGCGCGGGTTGGAGTCGAACGGGATGATTGTGGCGGCGTCCGCGGGTGAAGAAGGCTTGCCCGTGCTAGCCAGCTTTTTGGAAGACGTGCCGATTGGGGCGAAGCTCAAGTAGGCACCCGGCGCAAACCTTACCGCTGATCACACTGATTGGACTGATTTCCGCTGATCGATTTCAATCCGGCGCAAGACAACGACTCTCTGAGGCTGACTGCCCGTGTATATCGATTCCCACGCCCACGTTGAGGGCAACAAATTCGATTCTGACCGCGCCGAGATGCTTACCCGCGCGCGCGAAGCCGGACTGGAGCGAATTCTGGCCATTGGCAGCGGTACCGGTCCGGGCACATACGACTGTGGATTGAAGATCGCCGAGCAACATGACTGGATCTTTGCCAGTACGGGGCTGCATCCGCATGAAGCCCACGTCGCCACGGAAGCAGACTACGCGGAGATGACGGCGCTCGCCGAAAATCCGAAGATCATTGCCTGGGGCGAGATTGGGCTTGACTATTTTTACGACCACTCGCCGCGCGACGTGCAGAAGGAAGTCTTTCGTCGCCAAATGGAGTTAGCGGCGGCGGCGAAACTGCCCATCATTATTCATTGCCGTCCAAGCAACAACAGCGAAAATACCTGGGACGACACGCTGGACATGCTACGCACGCACTGGGCCCCGTCCGGGCTGCCGGGAATCCTGCATTGCTTCACCGGCGATTGGAAACACGCGCAGTCTGCGCTGGACATTGGCTTTTACATTTCGTTTGCTGGCAACGTGAGCTTTCCAAAAGCAGCGAACATTCGTGACGCGGCGCGGCAAGTTCCCATCGACCGCATGTTGATTGAGACCGACTCGCCGTATCTCGCGCCGGTGCCACATCGCGGAAAGCGCAACGAACCATCGTTCGTGGTGAATACAGCGGAAACGATCGCGCAATTGAGGGGATCGACGAAGGAAGAGATTGGGAAGAAGACGGCGGAGAGTTTCTATCGGTTGTTTCCTCAAACAATCTAACCACAGAGGACGCAGAGGAGCGCTGAGGGATTAATTCCCTGGCTCCTGGCTTCACTTGCTTTCTCTGTGTTCCTCTGTGTCCTCTGTGGTAAGTGGTTTTCGCACCCGCGCCAACAACCACACCAACGGCAGGAAGCCGAGGCCAGCGCTCAGGTGTTTGAGCGTGTGTCCGCTGACGATACCGCCCAGTGCAAAGACGGGCTTATCGAACAACTCAAAGATCTTGGACAAGACGTTGCACGCGGCAACGGTCACAAATTCGCGCGTCCCCGCGAAGTTCGAAGAAAACATCACGATGATCGCTACGCCGGCAATGATGGTCATGCCTTGATAGAACGCGTAAAAGCGCAGGTCGCCGTGGCCTTGCTGTTCGCTCCATCCCCATTGCAAGACGCTAATGATGCCCACAACGGCGATGAACGGCATGAGCCGCACGCCGATCTTGCCGATGCGGTCGGCAATCAGCGCGGCCATGAAGCCAGCCATGGCGATGGTCATGGGCAGGCGGTCCCAGACGAGACGGGCGTTGTCTGGAGCGAGATGGTAATAGGCTGAGCCAATGCTGGTGAGGATGAGACCGGCGAACAGAGTGGCGTAGCAAATTTTTTGATCGGCTGTCAGCGGTGACCTGCGGCGCAACGCAAAATACAAACCGAGCACGCCGGAAAGCAAGAACGCCAGGTTGGAAAGCACGTCGAAAGAGTTGGCTTCACCGAGCAATGCGCGCTTGTCCGCGAAGTCATGGTACGAAGGCGGATTCGGAATCGGCGGAAGCGCGGCGGTGACGGCAAGCGCCACAACGAACACGCCGGCGAGAATCCACCAGCGTGTGCGAGGCTGCATAGCGCGGATGCGAGCGAAAGGTCCAGTCATGAATTAGGACGGAAAGGTCTGAGACTTCAGCCGCTCCAACATGGCGGCAAACAGCTACTAGTGTCCTCCGGCCTCCGTTGCTTCCGGCACAGGCACTTTCTTTTCACCCTTCAATTCGGCGGCGGTCTGCGTAATGTTGCGCTTAGAGAAAGCATCGAAGAAACCAAGAGTGCCGTACTTTTCTTTGAGCTGCGGCATAACGGTATCCACTAATTCCTGGCCGGACTTTCCCGCCGCCTGAGCTTTGGCCACGGCTTCACGCAAGGCAACCAGGTAATCGTGAAAGTCGCG
>JANXPR010000070.1 GCA_025357215.1 Acidobacteriaceae bacterium
AGGCATCCGCGACAACCCGCTCATCGGATACGGATTGGTGGTTGGGCTCAACGGCACTGGTGACAAGCGCCAGACGCTTTTCTCCACGCAAACTCTTGCGAATATTTTGCAGCGCATGGGCGTCCAGGTAGCCGGAAACGCAATCCGCGTGAACAACGTGGCTGCGGTTTTTGTTACGGCCAACTTGCCGCCGTTTTCGCGTCCGGGAATGCAATTGGACGTAACCGTTTCTTCGCTGGGTGACGCCAAGAGCCTGGAAGGCGGCATGTTGTTGCTCACTCCGCTGACGGCAGCCAATGGACAGACATACGCTGCCGCGCAAGGCGCACTCACGCTGGGCGGATACTCAGCGGGCGGCGGTGGAAATACCAAGGTCGTGAACCATCCTACTGTGGCCCGCATACCCAGCGGAGCGATTGTCGAGAAGCCGCTGGCGGTTGATCTTACGCAGATGCAGACGTTTTCTTTCCTTCTGCGCAATCCAGACTTTGCCACGTCTCGCGATCTCGCCCTGGCGGTGAACCAGGCCATGGGACGCGCTGTGGCCCACTCCGTGGACAGCCGTCGCATTGAAGTCATCGCGGATAAAGATTCCTCGCCTACCGAACTGCTGGCACAGATTCAGGAGCTCAGCGTGTCGGTCCACTCCATCGCCAAAGTTGTGATCAACGAACGTACGGGAACTGTAGTCATGGGCAGAGATGTTCTGCTTGGAGCCGTTTCCATTTTGCATGGCAACCTGGAAATTGAAGTCAAAACAGAGCTGAAAGTCTCTCAACCCAGCCCACTCTCGCAAGGGCAGACCCAGGTGGTTCCGGATACGACCGTGAAAGTTACAGATTCACCGGCCCGCCGAATCGAGCTTAAGCAGGGAGCTACCGTGGAAGACCTGGTCCGCGGGTTGCAGACCATCGGCGCCACTGGACGGGATATCGTAGCCATTCTGCAAGCCATTAAAGAAGCCAATGCTCTGCACGCTGACCTGGAGGTCATCTAGATGCAAGCCGATCCTCTAGCATTGGGCAACCTGAGTGGGTTGCCTAAAGACGTGGCCAAGCAAAAGATCCAGAAGGCTGCGCAAGAATTTGAGGGCATGCTGCTCAGCGCCTTGTGGAAGAGCATGGGCGAGAATATGAAGGAATCCTTAGACGGCAGCGACGGCGACTCCAGTAGTTCCTCGTTCGTGGACATGGGTTTACAGGCCGTTGGGGCCGCAATGGCCAAATCCGGCGGCATCGGAATTGGCCGTATGTTGGTGAAAAGTCTAGAGAAACAGGCTGACGTAGAACACCTTTCTGATCCCGCCCAGGTACAGGGGCTGAAGTAATCTGAGGACCCTGCAGAATTTTCCGGGTGGGCCGATATATAACCCGACAGTAAATAGGCAAGTTCTACCACGAACCCCTTCAGCTTTGCAGCTTGAGCTGATTTAAGAAGAAAAGGGACAAAAGTAATTAAAGGTTTCTAAATAGACGGCCGATACATTAGTCATCATGGACGCAGGAGACAAAATGAGAATCAATTCTTTCGAACCGTCGCAGAACGTAACCGACACGCAGCAGGTAAACCGCCGCCAGGACAAAAAGGCGGAGGCTTCGCAAGCACAAACTCCGGCCCAGGATACCGCGCAGATTTCCGAACGCGCTCGCATCCAGCAGGCCGTGGCCAAAGCGCCGGAAGTCCGGCAGGATCGCGTTGCCGAGATCAAGGCGCAGATTGACGCTGGCACGTACAACGTGAGCAACAGCCAGCTGGCTGATGCCATGATGAAGGATTTCAGCAAGACGAAGTAACTGGCCATGTAGAGGTGGTCCGATATGGAGCAGGTACTGTACAAAATCGCCAATCGCAATGGCGAAGCGAGCGTCCCCGGACGCGGTACAGAAATGCTCCGTCTGCTGGAAAGCCGGCTCAAGTGCTGCCAGGCCCTGGAAGAAAGTATTGCCGGTTGCCTGCAGCCGCACATCCGCCTGGATATTGATGGCATGATGCAAGCCGTGGAAGTGCAGTCCACGCTGTGTGGCGAGATCGCGCACACGGAAGACCGGCTCCGCCGGCTGCTGACAAGCGCCAATCGCGTGCCACTCACCGATTCTGAAAAAGCGCGCATCGCTGAACTGGAGCGCCTGACCGCGGGCGCCAAAAACGCAGTATCTTCGTTGAATAGAACTTATGCCAGCCTGGTCCGTAAAGCGGCCCATAACAATGCTGTACTTCGACATCTCTATGCCAATGCATTGGTATACGCCGACCCTCGCGTGGAAATAGCGCAGGGTAGACCGAGCCTGGCCACGGAGGAGCATTATGGCTGACCTGATGGGGAGCATGTCCATTGCGCTCGGTGCTCTCAAGAACAACCAAGAAGCACTGGACGTAACGACTAACAATATCGCGAACCAGAACACGCCGGGATACTCGCGGCAGCGCGTGAATTTTTCTGAAGCGTCGCCTATCCAGTACGGCAACCTGCAATTCGGTTCCGGCGCCCAAGTTGACAATATCCAAAGCATTCGCGACCAGGTATTGGAATTCCGTATCAACGCCGAGACTGGCCGGCAGTCCAGCCTGGAATCATTCCTCCAGCCCATGCAGCAGCTGCAAGCCGGCTTTAACGAAGCGACAGGGACGGGATTGCAGAGCTCGATCAGCAGCTTTTTCAATTCACTCACGCAGCTTTCCACGAATCCGGCCAACGTGCCCATGCGGCAGAACGTGCTTACGGCTGCACAAGGGCTTACCCAGGCCTTCAACAATGCATCCAGCAACTTGACTACGATGCGCGCCACGCAAGACCAGCAGGTTCCCACGGTGGTTCAACAGATCAATACGCTGGCCAGTTCCATTGCGCAGTTGAATTCGCGTATCAGCCAATTCAGCGCTGGGGGAGAAAACTCCGGCGTGCTGGAAGATCAGCGCAACCAGTTGATCCACCAGATGGCGTCGTTGATTAACGTAACCATGGTCGATGGCGGACACGGGACCATTTCCGTATCCACGGCCATGGGCGCCGCACTCGTCGTGGGTCAACAAAGTTTTAGCCTCAAGACCGCAGCGAACGCGCAGGGCCTCCAGGACATCCAGGCTTCCGATGGCACCAGCCTTACTGCCGCAATCGACGCCGGACAGCTCGGTGGAATCCTGAAAGTCCGCGACCAGGAAATTCCGCAGCTGCAAACCAAGCTTGACACCATGGCCAACGGCATCGCAACGGCAGTAAACGCCGCGCATACGGCCGGTATTGACCTCAACGGAAATCCCGGAACGAACTTGTTCGCTGTGCCTGCCACCGTGGCGGGCAGCGCAGCCGGTATCAAGGTAAACATCACGGACCCTAAACTGATTGCCGCTAGCCTTGATGGCACCGTGGGCGACAACGCCAATGCGCTTACGCTTTCCAAACTGCAAGGCCAGAACATTGTGGCCGGCCAAACGCCGGTGGACTACTACTCGAACACCGTTTCCCAGTTGGGAAGCGATATTCAACAGGCCACCATTGAAAGCAACACGCAATCGGCCGTGGTACAGCAACTGCAAAACCAGCGCAATTCGATTTCCGGCGTCTCCATGGACGAAGAAGCCGCCAACCTGGTGCGCTTCCAACGCGCCTATCAGGCGGCAGCCAAAGTGGTGACCACGATCGACCAGATGACGCAAACAGTCCTGAATATGGGAGTTGGTGGAGCCTGATGACCATTCGATTTAATCCTGACCTGTACTCTGACGTGGTTGCTGGACTGAACAACAACAACGTTCAGCAGTCCACCGCTTTCCAGGAGCTTTCCACCGGACGCCGCGTGCAGCAACCGTCGGACGACCCCAGCGCCACAGCCGACGTGATCAACATTCACTGGCAGTCCGCGCAAACCGACCAGTACGCGCAGAACGTGAACAACCTGCAAGGTCTTTTGCAGACCGCCGACTCTACCATGAGCTCGGTGATCTCTTCCCTGAACCAGGCGATTTCGCTCGGTGTGCAATCCGGTGACAGCACTTTGTCCCCCACCAACCGCGCCACCATCGCCACCCAGGTGCAGAACATCGGCAAGCAGATTCTTACCCTGGCCAATACCAGTTTTCAGGGCACGTACATTTTTGCCGGCACCAAGTCTGGACAACCCGCGTACGTTGCCAATCCAGCCAGCCCCAACGGCGTGACCTATCAAGGAAACAGCAATACGAACCAGGTGGAAGTGGCTCCGGGACAAACCGTAACCATGAACACGCCAGGCTCGCAGCTTTTCACCAACCCTTCCGGTGATGTATTCGCCGCGCTGACCAACCTCGCCACGGCCGCCGCCACCGGCAACGGCGTCCCCGCGGCAGTGGACCAACTGAAAACGGCGTTTGATACCGTGAACGCCCAACGCACACAGTACGGAACTTCTCTCAACCAGTTGCAGACCGCCCAGACTTTTCTGGCGACCAATAAACTGGGTCTGAGTACCCAGGAAAACAGCGCCATAGGGATTGATCTGGCACAGGCGGCAAGCGACGTCCAGAAAGCTCTCACCCAGCGTTCCGCCATCCTGGCTGCCGGCGGCAAGATCCAGAACGTAAGTCTGCTCGATTACCTGAAGTAGGGAAGACCAGCCCTACTCGTATGGCGCAGCTGCCCTCGGCAGTGAGTCAACTTTCCGATTCATCCCAAACC
>JANXPR010000105.1 GCA_025357215.1 Acidobacteriaceae bacterium
CTTGCCCAGCGGTTCGACGATATTCAGCGGGTCAATGTCGGTGCGCACGGCAATGGACATAAGTTCTGACCAGCGTCGCACCAGGTCGTCCGGCACCTGGGCAAACGGATAATAAAGCTGAGAACGTACATTGGACTGATCGTCACTAGCCAATCCCCAATGCCGCACATGGCCGACCACTCCGACGACTCGCCTCGGGTCAGCGCCCAAATCGATCCAAACATGCTTACCGATGGGATTTTCACCGGGGAAAACTTTTTGGGCCATCACGTCATCAATCACCATCACGGATTCGTTGCCGATGCGGTCGGCGTCGGTAAAGAAACGACCTTTTAGCAGAGAGAGTCCCATCACGCGCTGGTAGTCGGGAGTCACGCTGGTGGCCAGGACCAAGGGCATTTTGTCTTGCGATGGTTGCACGGGCGTAGTCCAGTAGCCAATCTGGTTGTTGCCGTCACGCATGGGAACAGTGTCCACGATGGCGACTGCCTGTACTCCTGGGAGACGACGCGCGCGATCAAGCACGTCCTGCCACGCGGCGCGGGTGCGAGCGGGGTCGGCGAGTGTGGCCGGCGACAGCGCGGCCCGCGAAACCAGCACTTTGTGGTAATCAAAACCGGGTTGCAGGGATGAAAGCCGCAGTAACGTCCGGCCGAGAACTCCGGCGGAGACCAGCAGGACAACGGCCAGCGAAATTTCAGCAACGATGAATCCGCTGTGCATGCGGCGTGACGCCCCGGGGAGTGTCCGCGCGCCTGCCCGGAGCGCCTGCTCCAGGTTGCGCACCGGAGCGCGCAGCGCGGGGGCCAGTCCAAAAAGAAGACTGCTGAATAAAGAAACGGCAAGGGCAAAGACAAGCACGTGCCAATCCAACTGGATCTCATACGCGCGCGGCAGTTCGCCCGGCCAGAATGTAATGAACGGACGGAAGCCCATGGCAGCCAGCATCACTCCCAGCATTCCACCGGCAAGTCCCAGAGCCAGGCTCTCAGCCAGGCACTGGCGGATCAGCCGGAAGCGGCTCGCGCCCAGAGCCATGCGCATGGCAAAGTCGCGCTCCCGCGAGATGGCGCGGGCCAACATAAGGCTGGCAATATTTACGCAGGCAATCAGCAGAACCAGACTCACCGCACCCAACAGCAGCCAGAGCGTGGAACTGACATCGCCAACGTTCGGACGCAACGCTTCAGCGACGAAAGTGCGTCCCTTGTTGGAGTCAGGAAACTGTTGCGCAAGGGGACGGGCGATCATCGCCAATTCCGTCTGAGCCTGGGCCAGTGTTGCGCCCGCGCTGAGCCGGCCTACCACCCGAATGCCGTGAAAGTTGCGGGTTTGCATGATGGGCCGGGTGTCCTGGCCGAGTGGAGTGAGAATGTCCAGTTCGGTATCCATCAGGCGGAAACTAGGCGGCGTGACGCCGACGACGGTAAACGACCTTCCGTCATAGAGCAGCGGAGCGGCGTGTTCGAGGGGAGAGTTACCGTAGTGGCGTTGCCAAAAACTGTAGCTCACAATGGCCACCGGCGTTGCACCGGGCTGATCTTCTTCTGGAAGAAACGCGCGGCCTTGCGCCATGGAAACGCCGAGCACGGAAAACAAGCTGTCGGAAATCTCGCGGCCGTCCGCGTATTCGGCTTTACCAGGACCGCTTACCGTACCGCCGCCAAAAGACCACGCGGCGAGGGCCAGGGAATGGATATTACGGTTGCAATCCAGAAAATTCAGCCGGGAAAAGCCCCACTGGTTGCCCCAATGCGTGCTCCAGTCGGTTTGTTCGTGTAAAACCAACAGGCGGTGTGGGTCAGGATACGAAAGCGGTTTGAGCAACACGCCGTTGATCACGGTGAACATTACGGTGGTGGCTCCGGTGCCCAGGGCCAGAGTGAGCAGGGCAACGGCCAGGAATCCGGGTTGTCGCGCCAAAGTACGCGCGGCATAGCGGAAGTCGCGCAGCAAGTCTTCCAACCAAAGTGTGCCGCGGGCTTCACGGCATTCGTCCTTCACTTGTTCGGGAGCGCCGAATTCAATTCTCGCGAAGCGGTGAGCTTCTTCCGGCGAGTGGCCTTGCGCGATCAAATCCAATTCGCGCTGGTGAAGATGAAAGTCCAGCTCTTTGTCCAGCCGCTCGTCCATTTGTTTGCGATGCCAGACGCGCTGCCACCAGTTCATTCGGCGCTTCATTCCGCACCGCCTTCGGCCAAACCTTTTTCGGAGAGTCCTAGTATCAGGGCGATGGCTTCCGTAAGACGCTGCCAGTCGGCGGTCTCGGCTTCCAGATGCTTGCGGCCTTTGCGGGTGAGGGAATAGAACTTGGCTTCGCGTCCAGTGTCAGTATCCTTCCAGTCGGCTTTCAACAGGCTGCGGTTTTCCAGACGGTGCAAGGCAGGATAGAGCGAACCTTGCGGGACCTGGACCACGTCCCGCGAAACCTGCTGGAGCCGCTGGGCAATGGCATATCCATGGACGGGACCGAGCGCGACGACTTTGAGAATCAAGACGTCCAGCGTTCCCTGGGGAAGATCTGATTTTGGCGGCATTTTGCTGACACCTCCAAATTCTACATGTTAAAGATATCAGACGTGTAGAAGCACGAGGCGTTAGCGGTTGCCAGGAAGAATTTTTCGGGACCTGGGGCATTTCAGACTTACCACTTGAGGTAGGTAGCCACGGTGGCAAAGGTGTCCGTTAAACCGTGGGCGAGGATTGGGGCCCAGAGATTTCGTTTCGTCACCAGATAGGCGCCGCCAAGAATCAACCCAGAGACGGTGCTTTCGAAAACACCGGCCGGCCCCTTGTAGTAATGGCCAAATCCGAACAGCACGCTGGACCACAGCAGGCCGAAAACGCAGGCCGCAGTTGACCAGTTGCCGAGATCGGCGGCACGGCGCAGAAGATATCCGCGATAGGCCACTTCTTCGCCGAAAGCGGCAAACGTCCAAACCAGGCCCAGGAGTTTTGCAAAAGCCTTGAAACTGGTGATGCCCGCAAACACCCCGGACATCCGCGGCGGCGTGTGCCATAGCCAGAGGCCGATTGGCTCGGTGACCAAACCTTTTACTTGCAGGAGAACCCCGCAAAATACAGCGAGCAGCACGGTGCGCCGCCACGAGCCCGGACGGCGGAATCCGGCCACGCGCCAGTCGCCGTTTCGGATTTGGAGAGAAACCAGCGCAATCACAAACAGTATGGGAACTTCATTGGGTATCACGTGAAAAACGTTGTGCCCGATGACGATCAGGCTGCCGATGATGAGTTCAACCAGAGATACTGCACGTTGCGACGGAGTAAGCTGCGTTGTCGAGCGGAGCGTGGGTTCGGCGGGACGCGTCGTACTCATAGGCTGGCTTTGTGTGGGTTACGATCGCATAGTTTAACTTCGCGACGCGCCTTGCTGGTAGTGCTCAATCATCTGGCGGATGCGTTCGGCATCTGCCTTGGAGTGGCCGTGACCGACGATGGGATTCGATCCGCCGCTGGAATCGATGCGAATATCCGACCACATCATCCCCGTGGTGATCTGCACGGACGCTACTTTTCCGATGGGGATACTTTCCTCAGTGCTGCCGAACATCCGGGGCTTGATGCGCAACACGCGCTCCGGACCAACTTCAATCCGCGTGGGAAAGAAGAAGTTGCCTTTGGTGAAGCGGCTGGCCTGGAAAACTTCTGAAGGTTGCGCGCTGTTGAGCGAAGTACCGGCTGGTTGCGAATTGGCGGCCATGGGGTCCTTGTGTCGTCTTGGGTGCAGGCAGGGCATTCCGCTCCCGGTAAGAGAGCGGTCTGGTTCGCGCCTGCTTAGACGGTTTTCTTTTTCTTGGGTTTTTTAGTTTCGCGTTTTGGATGATTTTTGTTTGCCATGGCTGAAATCATCGCACATGTTTCGGCGAAACGCGAGAGGGACGTACCCAGGCACTCATCTTCCGTTAGGCCCTCATCTTCTGGTGAACCTGTTTCAAGACTGAATCCAGTTCAAAATCCACCAGCTCTGGGATTGCCTTGCAGGCTTCCAGAAATACTTCAGCACACAGTGGCACGTAGCGGTGTTTGCCGGCTTGCGATTTAATCTGGACCAGTCGGAAGGCCTGTTCCTGGCAATGAGGACACGGGCGGCAATCCTGAACGAACTCTACCGCCCAGGAAGCCGTAATGCGTTCGCCGGCGCGCAGGTTTACGAAGCGGGCTGCATAAACCAGCGGTGTAGCCGACTTGAGGCGCGGCTGGTACTCAACAACCAGCAGGTCGCTGACGTGTCCGTTGGAGTGGTCCGCACTCACCAGTTCAACCAGCTTGTGGATGGGCCGGCCCAGGTCAAGAATGTTGATGCACTCCGGATCGTTTCCGCCAGGATCGATCAACAATTGATACCGCTCCTGGCAATGGAGACACTTGACGGTTTCCGCCGTTGGAATGCACCCGGCCTCTTCCAGCGTCTTGATGCGGCCTTGGGCGTTGCCTTTGATACCGACTACTTGTAGCTGAATTCCTGCACTCATAATTCGCGGCCTTGGATTGGTTGCGTAAACTTGGATGGTTTCGTAAACAAAGTCTAGGAGAGCGGCGCCAACCTTGCCGTGATTTGTGTCACCAAGCGGTGTTGCGGAGAACTGTTTGGAGCTGCAAAAGTTTGCAATCGCGCAGTTGGGCAGAGGTACTCTCTAACTGGCCAGATCTCGCACATAGAGTTCCGGGAAGTAGCGGCAGGCTTCATGGAAGTGAATGCCGCATAAACCAACCTGGCGTTCGAAGTTGGAAGACTGAATGACGATCATTCTGTAAGGAATCCGGCCACAATGTTCTTCCGCGCAACGGTGTCCGGCGGGGCGATTAAACACGCTGATATCGGGCCGGACAGCACTGATAATGTTTTCTCCCTGGTTGAGCTTGAACATGGCGCGCACCCACCTCACTTTTCTACTGCTCGATGTTCGCATTTTGGGAAGCGAACAACATTAGAAATACTCTGCTCCATCTGTCACCGGGTTACTGTGATGGTTGTCACGCATGTTTGACGTTGGAGATCGCGCGTTTTCAGGAACCGGGACGGTGACAGGATCGCCCTCTGAATTCCCTCGTGCAAACTCCCTTGGTCCGGACTAAGCCTTTACACAGTTTCATCGAACTTTAACCTACCCGCAAACTAATATGTATCCTTACGGTTTAGCGTTCTTGTGGCCTAGGAGGGCCAAAAGAACGTGAAGAAAAATCCCATTTTGGCCGCGCTTCTGGTTGCCGCGGTGTTTGCTTTCTCCGCTCCGCAGTTTTCGTTCGCACAAAACTCTGATCAAGACAGCCGTGACCGCGCTGGCCGCTTCGAATTCAAGTCCGGCACCCTGGTGCTGAGCCGCAGCGTCTACGCGGGCACTGCCGATTCGGTTAAGGTAGGGCAGACCTTGCCTCCTGGCTGCGTTGCCGGCACTGTGACTCTGCCTCTGCTGGCCGGCGGCACCACCACGGTAAAAGTAAAATGCGCTACCGCCGTCGCCGACGGAACCTATCCCACGGTCTTTAACAATGACGGTCCTGACGGCAGCTTCGGCATCACGTCCCCCATTTTCCTGGACAACCTCTCCACCGACGGTCGCCAGCTGGGCACGCTGGCCGTCCCCAGTGACCGCATTGTCACCAGCTTCAGCTCAAAATCAGAACTCGCGCTGAACCGGTCGGTTGACGGCAAGTCATTCACCTTTGTCGGCTATCACGGCGGCACGGGATTCGTCACCGGACCGAACCAACTGGATGTTTCCAACTCCAACACGCCGGGCGTGGTTGATCCCACCAATCCAGTGGTCTCAAAGTATTTCCGTTCCGTGGCTGAAGTGGACGCGCAAGGCCACATCCAGATCACTGACGGCAATGGTTACAGCGGCAACAACGGCCGTGCTGCCATCAAAGGCAACAACACATACTACATGTCCGGTAATGACAACAACGGCGGCTTGTCGTCCGCGCAACTGACGGGAACCCAGGTCGGCGTAAACCTGATCACCTCTACCGGCGTTGAACTGCTGATCCCCGGACAGACGCCGCCCATTCCGCCCGCGATCAACAAGATTGGCGAATTTGCCATCACGCAGGCCGGATACAAAACCGCTGACAAAGCCGGCAAAGATAACAACTTCCGCGGCCTGACGATCTTCAACAACACCTTGTTCGTGACCAAAGGCAGCGGCGGCAACGGTATCAATACGGTGTACCAGGTTGGCGCGGCGGGCACGCTACCCACCGGGACAACATCGCAACTGGTAGCCGAGCCTCTCACCATCCTCCCCGGATTACCCACGTCACTGGCTGCCGGCACTGACCAGAACGGCAAACCCGCTCCGGTTTCGTTTCCGTTCGGCATTTTCTTCGCGGACGCCAACACGCTCTACGTTTGCGATGAAGGCGACGGAACCCTGGTGACTCCGGCCGTCAACGGCAACGTTGCGGACGCTGCCAGCCAAGCCACCGCTGGCGTGCAGAAATGGATCCTCACGAACGGCACTTGGCATCTGGCGTACGTTCTGCAAAATGGACTCAACATCGGCGTGCCGTATAGCGTTGCCAACGTTCCGGCGGCGTTCAATCCGGCTACCGGCGGCTGCCGCAACATCACCGGCAAAGTCCATCACAACGGGACTGTGGACATTTTTGCCATCACGTCCACGATCAGCGCCAGCGGCGATCAAGGCGCCGATCCGAACAAGCTGGTGAAAGTAACGGACGTGCTCAAGGCGACTACGCTTCCGACGGCGGCTGCTGGTTCCGAGAATGGTTCCAGTAATAAAGGCGGCGACGATCGCACGATCGGCCAGTTCACGACCCTGAGGACCGCCAATGCCGGCGAAGTCCTGCGCGGCGTGGCGTTTGCTCCGTCCGAACGGGATGAAGACGAAGACTAGCGCGGAGAAGTTCCCAGGTCAGAAATGTTCTTGAGTTCACAGAGAAGCCCCGGTCGAAAGGCTGGGGTTTCTTGTTGCCCTACCCCCTCTGCATCCCAATATTTAAAGGACTTAAAAGACTCATCCCAGGCGACGCCCGTGTGGCACAGGCACTCCTGCCTGTGCTGTCGGCTCTATTTCAAACGGAATCGGCTGGCACGCGCTGCTCTCGGCGATAGGTTTGATGGGTTTGCTTTCAATTTTCATTTTTTGGCAATTCCGGCGATTTTTGGCAATCTCTGCCCGCCGCCTCCTTCTGTATCCCAAGATTTAAAGGACTTAGCAAAAACATCCCAAGCGACGATTGGCACCGGGGTGGAGGATCTCTTGTCTGTGTTCCTTTTCCGACCCTCGGTGTTCCTCTGTGACCTCTGTGGTAAAAGGGTTCCGGACCGCCGATCACGCGCGATCACGTTGCGATTTCGGCGATCACCAGATTCTGGACTACCTCCCTTCTGCATCCCAAGATCTAAAGCACTTACGCGAACGCATCCCAAGGGAAGGTTTGTGGAGCGCAGCCGCCCCCGGCTGCGGCTTTTGTTTTTCGATCACCGACCAATCCCCGATGACCGGATCTGGGGTACTTCCCACCGTCTTCTAGTGCAACTGGTTTTCAAAGAACAACCGCATTCCGCCTGGGCGAACGGCCTTAGCTGATAGCTAAAATGGCTACCAGCCAAAACACCCTATTTTACCATTTGTTCGCCATTGATTCAATCGCGAAAAAGGACAGTGTCCTGAAACTAGAGCTCACACTGCAAGTTCATTCTCCGGCAAAGGCTCAAAGAACTCAGGACCGACTATCAATTTGCCGCGCAAAGCTCCAGGTCTGCGCGTCTTTTTCTCGCGGCTGATCGGCGCGAGCCTCACAAGTGGGCGGGAGCCGCGACAAATCACGATCTCCTCGCCCCGGTGGGCCCTTTCGATCAAAGCGGCCAGTTTTTTGCTGGCTTCTTGGATGGTGGCTTTCATTGTCATAGTTTTGCGGTTGTCGTTTTGCCAAGTCAAGCGCCGGGTTTGACCGGGCAGCTATGACCCGGGCTGCCTCAATCATACGACCCGGCTCGGGACTTGAACACAAGTGTCCGAAAAGCCTTCAAAGAATTCGGCGTCAGCCGCTGGATTTTGTTCAGTTCGCTACGCTGCCGCTTCGCGAGGGCCTGCGGCGCGAGGAATTGTTCCACCTTCGTCCCGGGCGGCATGAGTGAACTCATGCCCTGATACTTATCTGGTAGTGGATGATAGACTAAGTCCAAAATGTCTTGAAGATGTGCGAAGGAAAGGAAAGCAGATTGTGACCACGCTCGTGAGGGTCCTTCGTCGCTACACAGATATTCCCGCGCTGGTCTACCTGCTTACGAACAAGGCAATCACTCTGCTAGACCCGGCCTCATGGGACGACACCAATGACTCACACTTTATCAAGCTTTACCAGGAAAAGAAGCGCTTCCAGTCTGTTTTGGCGTTGTGTTTCACCCAGAATAGTGAGACTTACCACCACTGGAGAGTCTTCGCCAACGGATCAAGCGGAGTCTGCATTGAGTTTGAGCGCGAGCAGCTCCTTCGATCTGTTCGAAAGCAGCGTGGCGTCCGCACCGGACAGGTTCGTTACTTGAAGTTAGATGAAATCAAGAACTTGAAGCCGTCTGCAAAGAATTTGCCGTTTCTCAAGCGCTATCCTTTTGAGCAGGAAAACGAGTTCCGGATGATCCTTGAATCGCACGAGGTTTTGAAAAGCCTCGATATTTCCCTTCCTCTGTCGTGCATTCGCAGAATCACACTAAGCCCGTGGTTGCATCCGTCGCTCAGCGCCCAAATCAAAAAAACGATCTGGAGGATTGAAGGCTGCCGGCTGCTGGATCTGGCTCGTTCCACTCTCATCAGCAATGAAGATTGGAAGGCCTTTGGGGAATCGGCAGTTAGCAGAGCTACAAAAAAGCGACGGTCGCGATGATCGAGAGTCCAGAAGAGCCCTGCAAAGTGATAGGCAAATCATGCTAGAGTTTGACAAGATTCGCGTCAATATTGAATGTCCAGTGTGTAAATTTCCGAATCAGGTTTCTATGCGGGTAATTCGCTTTGGTCTTACTTTGTTATGCCGAGGTTGCAAAGCCAGGATCAGGCTAGTGACGAAAGGTGGCAGTCTTGACAAGGCGAAACGCCACCTAGAAGCCCTTCAAAGTGCTTTATCAAAAACAATTTCTATTAAACTGTAACTATGTTGCTCGATCTCAGAGTCAAACTTAGAAATCGGCAGTCTCGCATTGCTGGTTGCGGATATGACGAGTTCTTCCCTCTAAGTAAGCAGTTCTTCGAATTTCTCAAGGGCAATGTTGTTCTTGCTTCCCTCGTCAGCGAGTTGACAGCGCGAAATTCTGAGGTGATCGCCGAAGCGACCACAGCAGAGCCGCGGGCGTACGTGTACGGCGAGACATCGCAGCAGGCTGCTGCCATTGCATATACGAAATGGCATAACTACGCGAGCCAAGGCGATCCATTGGAATTCTATAATCACGTCCGCGTCAGCGGAGGCTTTGACGCCGGGGTAGCCAAATATCGTGATTTGTACATCGAACCGCTGTTTGACTATTTGGATGAGACCTTGGACGACAGCAACACCATATTGGCTACTCTTATCCGTTACAAACGTAAGGTCGAATGGTACAGACGCGAAGAATTGCAGATCCTATTTGAGGCGCAATCTTTTCGGGGCGAAAAAGCTCTTGCCATGCACATGTACGAATATCTTTTCGATCAAGGAATCCCGTTTCATGCCGAACCACTCACGGGATCTGGCCGACCTGATGTAATTTCTCTCGAAGACTCTGATCGCCCTTTCATCGGCGACGTTAAGGTATTCGACGCGGGTGGGCGTGGGGCGGCTTATCTTAAGAAGGGCTTGTTTCAAGTTTATCGGTATTGCTGGGATTACAGCCAGCCGATAGGGCACCTAATTGTATTCAACACAACGAACAAGCAAATACGATTTGAACTGTCTTCGGGAATGGACGGAGTGCCTCGCTTTGAATTCAATCACAAGACCATTTTTGTAACGGTCATCGACATACATGCCCACGAAGGTACTGCAAGTACTCGGGGAATTCCAGAAACCGTTACCATTCCCACTGACGGCTTAGTACGTGAATTTGAAAATGAAACCTTGCCGGGCCAACAAGAGTGAAAGAGATCGCCGATTGGCCCCCCTCTGCTAACCTAACCCTATCGCTCTCCGTCTCTTAACTGACCCCGTTGGAGGCCCCATGAATAATCTCGTCCAGGACGTCCGTTATGCGTTGCGTGTGATGCGCAAGTCGCCGGGATTTGCCATTATCGCCGTGCTGACTCTGGCGCTGGGCATCGGGGCCAACACCGCGATTTTCACCGTGGTGAACGCCGTGTTCTTTCATCCCATCCCGGTGGAAAAGCCTGAGACCCTGGTAGAAGTCTTCACCGTCACGGACCTGGTGGCGGGAGTAAATTTCTTCCCCGTTTCATTTCCCAACGGACAAGACATCCAGCAGCGCGTTCATTCTTTTTCCGCGTCCACGCTGACCACTTTCGCCGGTGTGAGCATGACCATCAACGGCGTGCCCGACACCTATTTCGCGCAACTGGTCTCTGGCAATTATTTTGACGTGCTGGGCGTAAAACCCGCGTTCGGCCGGACGTTCCTCCCGGCAGAAGACGCCGAACTGGGCGCCGGTCCGGTGATCGTGCTGAACAACGGCTTGTGGCAGCGGCGCTTCGGCGGAGACAAGAAAGTCATCGGCCAAAGCGTATTGCTCAACGGACAGAGTTTCACCGTCATCGGCGTAGCCCCGGCGGGGTTCCAGGGAACGCAGGCGCTCGGCGGGCCGGACATGTGGATTCCCATGTCCATGCACGACCCCATCGTTTCCGGAATCACCAAATCGTTTTTCAACGAACGGCGGTTCCTGGGATTCAATCTGGTGGCGCGCATGAAACCCGGAGCCACAGCGGACCAGGCCCGCGCCGAGCTAAAGACCATAGCCGGCGATCTGGCGCGTGACTTCCCGCTGGCCAATAAAGGCCGGAACTTTGTTGTCTTTCCCCTGCTGGAATCGGTGCTCAACCCCAACCAACGCGGCGTGTTCCAGTTTGCTGGCGCCATCATGATGGGCGTGGTGGGCATCGTTCTATTGATCGCCTGTTTCAACGTGGCGAATTTGTTGCTGGCCCGCGCTTCCGGCCGCAAGCGTGAAATGTCGATACGCGCGGCGGTGGGAGCTTCGCGTTCACGGATCATGGCCCAGTTGCTGACGGAAGCGCTGGTACTGGCTATCGCCGGCGGCGGCTTGGGATTGGGCCTGGCCGTGCTGGGACGAAACCTCTTGTGGAAGTTTCGTCCGCCACAGTTTCCCGCTGATGGTTTGGATCTGACGCTGGATACCCACGTTTTGGCGTTCACGTTTCTTGTCGCCATCGGCACAGGAATCATTTTCGGTTTGGTCCCGGCGTTGCAGGCATCACGACCAAACCTGGTTTCGGAATTGAAGGAGCGTGCTGCCGGTGAACCCGGTGCGGGCAAAATCTTCAAGTTGCGCGATCTGTTGGTGGTGGTGCAGGTGGCGGTTTGTATGATTGCGTTGATCGGCGCCGGGCTGTTTCTGCTGAGCCTGCGTCAGGCGCAGGACATGAATCCGGGTTTTGATACTCACAACCTGGGCATGATGAGTTTCGATCCTGGATCGCTGAATTACGATGAAGCGCATACCCGGGAATTTCAGAAGCGCGCGCTGGAAGTTGTCCAGAATTTGCCGGGAGTGCAGCAGGCCACCATGGCCAACGTTGTTCCGCTGTTCAATGGCGGTTTTGGCCGGACCGCGTTTGTTGAAGGCGACGATCCGCAAAACGCGCAGAACGGCAAGTTCACGCAGATTGGGGTAGTGGCACAAGACTTCCTGCCGGCCATGGGGATTCCTCTGGTGAAAGGCCACGGGTTTGATAGTTCAGTGCGTGATAACAGCCCGCTGGTGGCCATCATCAATGAGACTGCCGCCAAAATTTTCTGGCCCGGACAAGACCCCATCGGCAAACGCTTCGTTTATTTCCGCGACACGCAATATCGCCAAGTGATCGGCGTGGCCCGCGATGCCAAATACAACTCGCTGGGCGAACAGGCGCAAGCCTATATGTATCTGCCTCTGGTGCAGAATCCAAATCCGGGAATCACCGTGTTCTTTCGCACCAAGGCCGATCCCGGCACGGTGCTAAACACCGCGCGAACGCAAGTCCAGGCTCTGGACCGCAACCTGCCCTTGACCAACGTCTGGCCCATTGGCGAAGTGATTGACCAGGCGCTGTGGGCGGCCCGCTTCAGCGCAGGTTTGTTTGCCGTGTTCGCGGCCGTAGCCATGGTGCTTTGCGCCGTGGGGATTTACGGCGTCGTGGGGTATTCCGTCCGGCAACGCGTGCGGGAGTTCGGCATACGCATGGCGCTGGGAGCGCAACAAAAAGACGTTTTGCTGATGGTGGTCCGGCAAAGTTCGCTGCCCATGATCCTTGGACTTGTCCTGGGGGGCGCGGGCGCTCTTGCTGGAGTGCTCTTTTTCAAAGCCGCACTGCAAGGCCTGCTTTACGGAGTGAACGTGACCTCACCCCTGGCTTTTGGCGCCACCGCCATCCTGCTGGCCTTTGTGGGACTGGTAGCCAGTTTGGTTCCGGCCCGCCGCGCCGCCAAGGTGGACCCCATGATTGCCCTGCACTATGAATAGCCGCTTTGGGCGTTTACGTGTCATTTGAGATCATACGTCCCGAGTTGGTCGGGGACGGGTTCAGGTCTTAAGAATAACCAAGGTAACTTGTTTACCATCAATAGGTTTGCGAAAATCTTCCGCAACTTGGCTGTATCGCCGCTTCAAAAGAAAGTTCCACGTATTGTTGGGAGAAGAAGGCTCCGGCGGTGTCCTCTTGTCACCGCGATGTTCCGCCACTGAATTCTAAGATGTTTCATAAGTGAAGGTGTGTCTGTTTTCAGAAGAAGCGGCACGCCGGAAGAAAGTGAGCAGCAGTTTCCACCTGCTGCATAATGGATTGATACCAAGTCTCCAGATTGACGGAAGGAGCCGGAGCGCGCAACCCTTGTCTTCCTTGAACGTGGTTTCTCCAAACCCGGAGCAATTGCTGCGCGTAAGTGGCTTGTCCGTGGAGTACCGCTCCGCGAGCGGCGGCATCATTCATGCCGTGCGCGACCTGGACTTGGCCATTGGCGAGCAGGAAAGCGTGGGCGTGCTGGGAGCCTCGGGATCGGGCAAGAGTTCTCTGGCTGCTGCGTTGCTTCGGCTGTTGCCCGCGAACGCCGAGTGGGTGGCGGGAGACATCCAGATTCGCGGAAAGTCATTGAGCACTCTGCCACGCGCTGAGTTGCGGCGCATGCGTGGCGCGGGAATTGCTTTGATTTCGCAGGAGCCCGCGCTGGCGTTGAATCCGGTGTTGCCCGTGGGCCGCCAGATTCATGACGTATTGCAAGCCCACTTCACGCTTGACCAAACCCAGTGCAACGAAAAATCCGTGGCCATGTTGCGCGCTGTTGGATTTGACGATCCTGAGCGCATTTTGCGGGCTTATCCGCATCAACTTAGCGGCGGGGAACGCCAGCGTGCGGCGATTGCGCAAGCCCTGGTCTGCCAGCCAGCCTTTCTCATTGCGGACGAGCCGCTCAGTTCGCTTGATGCCGTAACGCAATCAGAAGTTTTGCGCTTGCTGCAGCGTTTCCGCCGTGAACTCAAGATGGCCATGCTGTTCATCACCCACAATGCCGGAGTGCTTTCCGCGCTGGCGGACCGGGTGGTGGTGATGCGCGCCGGAGAAATTGTGGCATCCGGCAAACTAGACGAACTGGGCCGCAACCCTGATCCTTACGTGCGCAGCCTGATTCATCCCGAAGAAGCCCTGACGGCTTCGAACGCAGCCTCCACGCACGGAGCGTCCACCCGTGGAGATGTTAGGAACTTTCCTTCCGCCCGGACCTACGCCGCCACGGTTTCGGCCACAAGCATGAACTCCGCGAACTTTGCCGAACAGACTGTGCGCATGCCGCAGCAGGAAGGTTCAACGCCGTTGCTGGAAGTTGTCGGCTTGACCAAAGAATTTACGCAGCGTGGATTTCTCTCGCGCAAAAAATTCACGGTGCGTGCGTTGGACGCCGTTGACCTTTCGTTGCGGCAGGGTTCGGCCGTGGCCGTGATTGGACGCTCCGGCTCGGGCAAGTCAACTTTGGCGCGCGTGATCGCGGGTTTTGAACGCGCTGACGAAGGCCAAGTGTTGCTGCAAGGCGTCCCTAAAGAAAAAAGCCAGCCTATTGTGCGTGAAGTCCAGATGATTTTTCAGGATGCCGGCACCGCATTGAATACGCGCTTTACCGCCGCCGAGTCGATCTATGAGCCGCTGGTCATTGCTGGGCAGGGAACTGAACTCGAGCGCCGGCAACGCGCCGTCCAGTTGATGGAAGAAGTTGGACTTGATCCAGACTGGTATGGCCGGCCCGCCGGCGAGTTCAGCGGCGGACAGAAACAACGCCTGGCTTTGGCGCGCGCGCTGGCCGCGGACCCCAAGCTCCTGATCCTGGACGAAGCTTTTTCCGGACTCGATCTTCCTCTGCAGGCCCAGATGCTGCGCCTGCTGCTGGACTTGCAATCGCGTCACGGACTCACGTATTTGCTGATCACGCACGATCTCAATTTCATTTCGTTGTTCGCGAGTGAAGTTGTCGTAATGGACGAAGGCCGCATCGTGGAACGCACTACGCCGCTGCGCATGCGTGAGAGTTCGCAGTCGGTGACCCAGCAGCTCGTCCGTTCCGCGGAGCGCATGCACGCGCCCGGATTGGAGGCCATGGCATGACGCGTTATCTGCTCCGCAGGCTTGGCCATGGGTTGCTGATTCTTTTCGGCGTTTCGCTGTTGCTGTTCATACTGCAACAGGCTGCGCCCGGCGACTTTCTGTCTGACATGAAGTTGAACTCGCAAATCTCAGAAGGCACCGCCAAGGCGCTGCGCGCGCAGTACGGCGTTGACCAGCCTTTGCCCCGGCGTTATGGACGCTGGATGCTCTCCGTGGCCAAGGGCGAATTGGGATATTCGTTTGCCTACAACGTTTCGGCTTCGTCGCTGCTGGCGCCGCGCGTGTTGAATACTTTGCTGCTCAGCGTGCCGGCGTTGGCGATCACGTGGATCATCGCTGTCCCGCTTGGCGTGGTGGCGTCCGCGTGGCGTGGACGATGGCTTGACCGTTTCTTTTCCGCGGGAACTTCTCTTGCGCTGGCCATGCCGGATTTGCTGCTGGCCTTGCTGGCCATTTTGATTGCGTTAAGGACGCATCGCTATCCAGTGGGCGGAATGCATTCCGTGGGCGCGCAAGATTGGGGTTGGTTCGCCCGGATGAAAGATCTGGGATGGCACATGGCGTTGCCGGTGGCCGTCGTGGTGATCGGTTCCGTGTCGCCGATTCTCCGCCAGGTCCGCTCCAGTATGATCGCCGTGCTTGACTCTTCTTATATGCGTGCCGCGGAAGGCCACGGTCTGCGCAAGTGGACTCTGCTTTTCCGTCATGCGCTGCCCGCGGCGGCCAATCCGCTGATCTCGCTATTCGGACTCTCCGTGGCCATGCTGCTCAGCGTAACGCTTTTGGTAGAAGTAGTGATGAGTTGGCCGGGCATCGGGCCGTTGCTGCTGGAATCCATTCTCAGCCGTGATTTGTTCGTGGTGATTGGAGCGGTCATGCTCTCCACGTTGCTGTTGGTGATCGGCAATCTTATTGCGGATGTTTTGCTCTACGCGGTTGATCCGCGCATTCGGGTGCAGGCATGACGCAGCGCAAGCGGACCAAACTCGTGTGGGCGGCGTGGTTCCTGGCCGTTTTGCATCTCGTCATCCTGTTGGCCGGATTCTTTGCGCCTTACAGCTATGACACGCAGGACCGTGAACATCCTTACGCCGCGCCCATGCGTGTTCATTTGGTTGACGCCGCGGGGCGGTGGCATTTCCGTCCTTTTGTTTATGGACTCAAAGCGCGCGAGGGAAGCCTGACGGCGTATGAAGAAGATCGCACGCAGATGTTTCCGGTGAACCTTTTCGTCGCCGGCGAGCCGTATACCGTGCTGGGACGTTTTCATTTCCAGACACATTTGTTTGGTGTGCAGTCCAAAGCTGGCGTTGAAGCTCCGGCGCGCATTTACCTGCTGGGCGCGGATGGATTTGGCCGCGATCAATTCTCCCGCATCCTTTATGGCGGGCAGGTTTCGCTTTTTGCCGGGATTTTGGCGGCGGCCTTGTCCGCAATCGGCGGCCTGTTCCTGGGGATGGTGGCTGGAATGTTTGGCCGTCCTTTGGACGACGTGATCATGCGCGTGGGTGAAATCTTTATTGCTCTGCCCTGGCTGTATCTTCTTATATCGGTGCGCGCGTTTCTCCCTTTGCAGATGAGTTCCACGGCAACCTTTGCCCTGGTCGTGGGGGTGATTGGCATTGTGGGTTGGGGACGCCCGGCGCGCCTGGTGCGCAACGTGGTGTTGAGCGCGCGGGAACGCAATTTCGTTTTGGCGGCGCGCGGCTTTGGAGCCGGCAAGTTCTATCTCATGCGCCGGCATATCCTGCCGGCCACCATGAGCGTGATACTCCCGCAGATGGCGTTGCTGGTGCCGCTGTTCATGATGGCGGAAGTCACATTGTCATTCCTGGGGTTGGGTGTTGGCGAGCCGTTCCCTAGTTGGGGCAACATGCTGGCGTCCGCACAGCAGTTTCATGTAATTTCATCTTACTGGTGGATGTTGTTGCCGGGTCTGGCGCCGGCCCCGGTTTTCTTGGCGTGCCATGCTCTAGCCGATAGCTGGCAGGAGAAGTTGAAATCCGCAGTCTGATTTTTTTGTCACGGATGAGGTGGGGAATTTGGGGACCAAGCGTAATGTACTGCTCTTAGCGGCAGTGCTGGCGTTGTGCGGTTTATTCTGTCAACCGGCTGTAGCGCAAGAGGAATTTCTGCGCTCCACGGCGGAGCCCGGTCGTCCTGGCGGAAGGCTGGTGGTGGCCCAATCCGCTGAACCCAAAACGCTCAATCCCTTGTTGGCTCTTGACGTACCTTCGCGTGACGTCATCCGGCGCATCACCGCTGACCTGGTGCATATCGATCGCGATACGCAAAAGACCGTGCCTGCCCTCGCCAAGTCCTGGACCATCAGTAAAGACGGCAAGATCATTACCGTCCAATTGCGTCACGGAATCAAATTTTCTGACGGTGCGCCGTTTGATGCCGACGACGTCATTTTTACCTACAAGGTATATCTCGACGAAAACGTCCACTCTTCGCAGCGCGACTTGCTGATCGTGGGCGGTCAGCCCATGCGGGTGGAAAAGCTCGGGGCCTACAGCGTCCGTTTCTCGTTTACCGCGCCGTACGCCGTGGCGGAGCGCGTTTTTGATAGTTTGGCCATTTTGCCGCGCCACCTGCTGGAGAAGGAATATCAGGATGGCCACATGGCCAACGTGTGGACTCTGGCCACCACACCGGACAAAATCGCCGGACTCGGTCCCTTCCGCTTGAAGCAAGTCGTCCCGGGCGAGCGCATCGTGCTGGAGCGCAATCCTTATTATTGGAAGGTAGACGCGAAGGGACAGAAGCTGCCGTATCTGGACGAGCTGGTATTCCTTACAGTCCCTAGTCGCGACGCGCAGGTCGCGCGCTTCCAGGCAGGAGATACGCAGATCATCGGGCCGCTGAG
>JANXPR010000172.1 GCA_025357215.1 Acidobacteriaceae bacterium
AGAGCGGCGATGGCGGCGACACGAACAAAGGCGAAATCTTCGATCCAGTAACCGATACCTGGGCGGCAATTCCTTCGCCGCCGGGATGGGCCAACGTAGGAGACGCTTCCTGCTGCATTCTGCCGGACGGGCGCATGATGATCGGCGCGCTTACCACTCCGTTGTGCGCCATCTTTGATCCGGTAAGTGACAGTTGGTCGGCGGCCGCCAGCAAGGCCGTCCGGTCGAACGAAGAAACCTGGGTCCTGTTGCCGGACAACACGATCATCACGGCGCAGTGCTTTGCGCCATTCCAGTCAGAGAAGTACAACATTGCCACCAACACCTGGCAGAACGAAGGCGCGATTCCGGTGAGCCTGGTGGATCCGGTGATGCATGAGATCGGCCCGGCCATGCTGCTGACCAACGGCAAGGTCATCTTCTTTGGCGCGGCTAACAGTGGCGGCGTCGGCAAGACGGCGTTGTACACGCCTCCGCCGCATCCCACGCAGCAAGGCACATGGACGGCGGGACCGGACATTCCCAAAGTCGGCGGCAAGACGATTGTCTGCAATGACTGTCCGGCAAGCCTGCTGCCCAACGGCAAGGTGCTCTTCGCCGCGGCCAACTTCCTCAACAACGACTGGGGATCGCCCATCTTGTTCTTTGAATACGATCCCGTAGCCAACTCCATTACCCAGGCGCCCACGCCGGTGAATAACGGCGAGCAACTGTACTGGAGCCGGTTGATGCTGTTGCCCAGCGGTGAAGTGCTGTTTGGTCCCAGCACCAACAACATGCAGGTCTACACGCCGGACGGCCATCCGCATGCCGCGTGGCGCCCGCATATCACCTCAGTTGTGCGCAACTCCACGCACCACTTCGCCCTGCACGGCAGACAACTGACCGGACTCTCGCAGGCCAACATGTACGGCGACGACTGCTACTCCGCGACAAACCATCCGCTGGTTCGTTTGCGCCATGTGCACACGCATCACGTATTTTTCGCCCGCACCTCGCACTTCAGCAGTCTGAGCGTGGCTACGGGGACGTCGAACCAGTCATGCCGCTTCACCGTGGGCAATATTCCGCGCGGCGAGTACGAACTGGAAATCATTGCCAACGGCATCAGCTCAACGCCGGTACGCTTCCACTTTGGTCCGCGTAAACGGCGGGACGAAGATGAACGCGAAGGCCGGGAGATCGAGCGTTTCGAAGAAGCCGGTCTGATTGGCAGCAGTGACCGCGAAGAAGAAATGGAACCGGTTCTGGCCGAACTACAAACCCAGATCAAGTACCTGAAGAACAGCGTGCTGCGTCTGGATTCGATGGTCCATCCGGAAGCCGGTCTGCGGACACCGAAACGGCCGAACGAAGCGGCCTTTGAGGAAGAAGAAAAACCCAGGGCCCGCAAGGCAAGCTAACGATCCAACCCTGAAGACCGCGGCGCGAGTGCTGGTGACGGCGTCGCGGGATTCGGGTGTTGCGTTTATCCGCGACGCAATTCGCCGCCCAGAACTGGACTGAAAAGAAAGTCGTGAAACTCTCCGCCGAGTCCGTTCATGCGAAAGATTGTTCCGATCTGCGCCCAGTGCCGGATCTCATGGATCAGAGCATGGACGACGAGCTTCTTGGGTGACGCCGTCAAAGTGGAATTCATCAACTTGAGTTCCTGCAGCTTGTCCCAATCTTGTCCGGGGAAAGTCTGAAGCAAGTCCTTCAACTCATTGCGGCTTTCCTGGCCGGACTGGAAAAGCGCCTCGACGTTATCCGCGGGAATCAAACTGGTGTCAGTCAGAGAGCGGCCCGTAATCCTTTCCACGTAGCGTTTCTCGGCGGAAAAAATATGGCGGATTAATTCGCCAACGATGGTAAAGCGACCGTCACCATTCGGCCCAAGGCTGAGTTTCAGTACATCACTGCCATGTTTGCGGATGCGTTCCAACCAAAGTTGGCGTTCCCATTCGGTGTACTCGAGCAAAGCATCTAATCCCAGGTTGTTCAGGATGAGGTTGATCGGCATTGCGTGACTCCTACTTGTCTAACCCTGCTTCTGCAATTGCATTAGCTTTGTTTCCAAGTCCTGCTTACGTCAAGAGCATAATGTGGGCTATCATTAGTATCGCATTCCATCAGAAGTCCAGCGATTCGCGGGTATGGCCTGGAGGTTGTCTCATGCGGCTGTCTAGTTTAGTTGTAGGTCTCGCTCTAGTTTCACCTGCGGCTTATGCGCAGCTCGCTCCGGCGCCAGCGCCTACACCGGCTCCGGCTACGCACACCGCGCCCAGCAGCCCGCCGAGTACCGCCGGCTCTGCTTCGTCAAGCTCGCATAACTCGTCGCCATCTTCGTCAGCATCCTCGTCAACTTCCTCGTCGCCATCGATGCATAGTCCAAGCCCGGCAAGTTCGTCTACATCGAGCAGCAATCATAGCGGAGGTTTTGCGGGCGGCGGATTTGGTTCAAGCAGCTCTCATGGCCGCGATGCCGAAAGCTCCTCGAGCCGGCATGAAAAAGAATCGTCGCACGACGCGGCGCGGGAATCGAAATCGTCACGCGAAACGTCCAGCCACGAAGCGTCAAACCACGAGACCTCCAAACACGAAACGGCTAGCGAAAACAAGCCGGCGCATGATTCGAATGCGACCAGCGTTGCCGACACAGACGCCAGAAATCGGCGCGATGACGAAAGAGGGGACCGCGGCAACGATTCCCGAATCACCGGCGGTCGGGAACGGGATGCTGCTGGAGAAGACGGCGCGCGGCACGATGAACGTGGCCCGTCAGACGGTAAGCACCCTGACCCCGCAGGCAAGGCATCTGGAGATTGTGCCAAGGAACCCTGCGCTACTGCCTCTCCTAAAGTTTCCCACGTTGACTGGGTCCAAGGGCGTTGCCAAAGCGGTCCGTGCGAGGCTTGTGCCAAGGGCTCATCACCGAACAAATTTGGATACTGTGTGGCGAATGTTCCAACGGCCAGCTGCGCTTCAGGAACAGTCTGGAACGGCAAAAGCTGCGTGAGCGCAAGTGCGACGGCAGCATCCGCGGCGCCCAATGGAGCGGCGGCGCCGCGTGGACCCCAGTGCATTGCCATTCAATCGCAGGTTTTCCAGATCAACACTGACCTGGGGCTGGCCAGACACAAAGTTTTTTTTAGCGTGTTCCAAGGACAACATGAGCGCGGATTGCCAGTTCGCGGAAATGGAAGAGACGCGACTGCAACAATCGTGCCTGATGTTGCAGACGCAAGCCGCGCCCGGATGCAATGGGGCGATACCAGCCTGCATGTGATTTCGGCACACTTCTTTCCTGTGCTCGCTTCTAACTGTGCTCGCTTTTACTTTCTACTCCTCGCGCAACAAGATCAACGGATTCACTGACAGCGCGCGTTGTGCGGGAATCCATGTGGCGATGAGTCCCAGCAACGACATGGCTACCACCACGCCCACCAAAACCAGAGGATCGCGCGGCGTGGCGTGATACACGATCAAAGCCAAAACCTTGCTGGCCAGAAGTCCCAGAATCAATCCAGCTGTTGAGCCAAAGGCAAGAAGTTTGACGAAACGTCCCAATGCGGCTTGCAGAATTTCCTTGCGTTGCGCGCCCAGGGCCATGCGAATGCCCAGTTCCTTGAGACGCTTGCTTACCGAGTAAGCAGCCATGCCAAAGATTCCGGTCACGGAAAGCATTGCGCCCATCAGGCCGAGCACGCCGAGGGAAATCGTTGCCACGCGAGCGGGAAGCAGCACGCCGTCCATTTCCTTGTAACGCGTTTGAATGCGAACCGGCAGCGCAGCATCCAGTTGTTGCAGAGTGCCGCGGATGGCCGGACCCAACAGCTGCGGATCAAGCTCCGAGCGCACCACCAGCTCGGTGGAGCTGGAGGGCCACTGGAGGATGGGAAGAAACATCGCCGGCGTGGGGTCTTCGGTCAAAGAGCTATATTTTCCGGTTTCCACCGTGCCCACAACTTGTATGCGTGTTCCATCCGCAAGCTTGAAGTAACCGCCGACTGCGTTTTCCGCCGAACCAAAGAGCTTGCGGCCGAGTTCGGTATTGAGCACGGCAACGCGCGGCGCGGATTTATCGTCATGCCAGCTAAACGCTCTTCCGGAGAGCAAGACGGTGCGTTCGGCGTGGAAATACTCAGGAGAAACGTTGTACTTAACGACTTCCGCGGCGACGTTGGCGGCCGACAAGTCCGTGGTTTTGTCGGAATAGACTACGGCGCCGTTCTGGTCGTCGAGAGGAAGCAAGTCAGAAAGCCCTACAGACTCCACGCCGGGGATGGCCGCCACGGCTTCGACCATGCGTTTTTGCATAACCAGGTTTTGATCACCGGAGTAACCGGCCATGTTCAAGTCAGTATCCACCAGCATCGAGTTCCGCGGATCAAAGCCGACATTGCTTTGCAGCGAGCGAACCAGTCCGCGCACGGCGACCATGGAAGACGTGACGAGCACCGCGCAAATCGCAATTTGGGCGACCAGCAGAAAGTCGCGGACGCTGATGCGCCGGCCAACTTTGCCGGTTGAACCCAGCTTGATTACTTCATAAGGATTGGTGCGAAGTATCTGCCGGACGGGCACTGCGCCAAAGAGCAACCCGCTGGCTACGCTCAACAGCAATGCCACGATGTAAACCGTTGTGTCTGGAGTGATGGGTGTATACACCGGAAAGCCTTTGGAAAATGGCTGCCACACGCTGAGTGCACGCAGCAAGATGACGCTGCCCCACACTCCGATGGTGCCTCCTACCAGCGAAATCAGCATGGCTTCAGTGAACAGTCCGCGCAGGATACGCGAACGGCTGGAACCCAACGCAAGGCGCAAAGCAACTTCACGGGCACGGTCTGCCGCGCGCGCGCCAAACAGGCTGCCCAGGTTGGCGCATGCCGCCAGCAGAATCAAACCGGCCAGCAGCATTAGGCCGGCGGTGAAAGCTTTTACGGGACCACCCAGGTAGTCGCCATAAAGGCCGGGACGCGCGAGAGTAAAACTCATGTGGCTATCATCTTTGGGATAGCTTTTCTGTAGATCGGCGCCGATGGAGTTGAGATCAGCAATGGCCTGGGCCGGCGAGACGCCCGCCTTCAAGTGTCCCATCACCATGAAAACCCAGCGGCTTCCCCGTTCATCCAGTCCGCTCCAGCCATCGGCCTGCTCGCGGTTGATCATGGGGAAGAAGAATTCTGGCGATAGAAACAATAACGTTCCGCGAAATTCCGGCGGCGTTACTCCAATGATGGTGAACGGGTGCTTGTTGACCAGCATGGTCTGGCCCACCACTCCGCGATCATCGTTAAAGTGGTTGTGCCAGTATTTGTAACTGAGAACGATGTACGGAGCGCTGTTGTGCCCGTGCTCATCCGACGCATGAAACAGCCGGCCGAGATACGGCTGAATGCCGAGCACATCAAAATAATTGCCGCTCGCCTCCACGCCCCACAGGCGGGCGGGGCTTTGGCCCATGTCCAGCGACACCGCAGTGATGTTGTAAGCGGCCAGATCGTCAAAGCTATGGTTACGTTCACGCAGATCCAGATAGTCCGGATATGACTGGCTCGGTTCTTTATCCGGACCGCGTTGCAAGCCGTAAAGGCTTTGCGCGTTGGGAACATTCAGCGGCCGCAGGATTAGTCCGTTGAGCGCGCTAAATACCACGGCATTGGCGCCGATGGCCAGCGCCAGCGTGAAGACGGCGGTGATGGTAAAACCCGGTGTCTTGCGCAACACGCGCAGGCTGACGCGCACGTCCTGGACCGCTGTTTCAATAAAGTTGCCGCCCAACGCTTCAAAGCTTTCTTCCTTGAAGCGTTCCTGCGCACCGAACTCGATACGCGCCTGGCGCTCGGCTTCCGCACGCGCAATGCCGGAACGCTGGAGATCATCGGCGCGATGCTGGATGTGGGAGCGGAGCTCTTCTTCCATCTCGTTTTCGAGCTGAGAGCGATGGAAAAGTTTGGCGGTAAGAGAACGCAAGTAAGCGAAGAGGTTCATGCTTCCTCCGGTTGCGGAGCCAGCGCGCTGGTAATGGCGGAAGCCAGGCGGTTCCAACTGGCGGTTTCTTCTCCCAGACGTTTACGGCCAGCCACGGTTAGCTCATAGAACTTGGCCTTGCGGTTGTTGTCAGAAGTACCCCAGCTGGCCTTGAGCAGTCCCTGGCGGACCAGGCGAAACAGGCCGGGATACAGCGCGCCTTGTTCAATCAACAGTGCGCCATTGGAGATTTGCTCAATACGCAAAAGGATGCCGTAGCCGTGCTGCGGACCGAGAGAGACTGCTCTGAGGATGAGCAGATCAAGTGTGCCGGGTAAGAGTTGC
>JANXPR010000176.1 GCA_025357215.1 Acidobacteriaceae bacterium
CTGGTGCTTGCTCCCGGAGGCACAGCGCTTTCTACCCTGGCTCCGGAACGAACCATCTCCTGCGAAATTGACGCCAAGGATAAAGACGTCGCCGAGATGTTCGACAAGTACAACCTGCTCACCCTGCCCGTGGTCAACGAACAAGGCCAGCTCGCCGGCATCATCACCGCGGATGACGTGATCAGCTTGCTGCGGGACAAGGGGTAAGCTTTTCATTCCGACCACAGCTTTCTCTACGTCCCGAGCAAGGCGAGGGAAGCCTCCGCAGGTTGGTCTAACCAACACAGGCTCTCCTGGCCTACAGTTGCCCCAAACTCCTGTCATGCTGAGCGACTAAGAGAGCGTAGCGAGAGATCTTTGCGCAGGTTGGTCTAACCAACGCAGGCTCTCCTGGCCTACGATGCCCCAAACTCCTGTCATGCTGAGCAAACTACGAGTCGTGCGCAGCGAGACGAGAAGAAGTCGAAGCATCCGATGGAGTATCCCCTACCAGGCAGATTCAGGGTGTTTCTATGAGGGCTCTTTCCTTGGAGCGAACTACCTGTATATTCAGTTTTCAAAGAACGTAATTCTGATTAGCGCTCGTCTGCGTCAATCAGCGGCGAAATGTTCGCCTTTGCCTTTCCCGATCACGGCGATCACCCGATCACGTTGCGATTCCGGCGATGGCCGCTGGTGCGGTACCCTCCCCCTTCATCCCCGGAAAATATAGACTTAGCCGATTCATCCCCGGGGACACCCCCGAAATCGTGTGGCACCGCCGCCCTCGGCGGTGTTCTTTGCTCTTTCCTTCGACTGGCTACAGCTTGCGTTTAAGCTATTGCAAGCAAATGACTTAGCATACGCCAAAACTCATGAAAAGTCAACGCAATTGTTCTTTTTACCTTCGTCTATTGACCCAACTACAAGATGTGGGGATGGCCAACCTTAGATCAACCCCACATCTTGTGGTGGAAGCCCCCGTCCTTTAGGCCGGAGTGAGCGAAGCGAGAAGGAAGCCCCGGCCCTTATGGCTCAGGGGGCGATTCATACAAGAGCCAAGCACCATAGGTGCGAACAAATCGGGTGCAGTTGAAGGGTGGACTATGTCTTACTCAGGATGATCATGTGTGCTCTGAGTATATATTCATAGTTAGTCTAGGTATCTATGTCTTAGTTCCCTGCGGCTTAATCTACTTTAAAGCTGCCTTGTTATTTAGAATTTATAGCCGAACCTATTTATCAACTATCTCATTAGGTGATATAGTGCCCGCTCCATATATATCAGGAGGTAAGATGAATATAAGCAAGATAGTAGCGTTACTCCTTGTTCCATCTGTGCTCTTACAGCAAGCCGCAATTGCAACTAGTGCAGCTCCTACTGCTTATCAAGCAGTTCAAACAGACAACCAGCAGTTGCGCGAGGAACGACGCCATCTCAGGCTGGAGCACTTCGACAATGCACGCCGGGCCTTGCTCGACAAGGGCGTACCTTTCAATCCTGACGACCTTCTCGATGACGAGTGGGCGACCAAACTAAAGCCTGCCCTCGACAGCATGCCTGAAATGCAAAATGTGCGGTATGAAACTGCACCGCTCAAGGGCGCATATATTGCAGATACTTTATATCTCCCAGAAAACGTCGAACTATCTGACCATACCGTGATTCTGGTGAAGAACCTTGTATTCGAAGGAAAGAACCCAACCATCAAAGGGCCATTCGATCTTCATTTCTTTCCAACCCAACCTACGGCGGTGTTAGGCACAACCCTTGCAGAGGCCTTGCGCAAGAAGGGCCGGGCGATGAACGTCAGCTATCCCGGCAGACTTATACTGCCACGCTTTGCGCTGATTGCCGATGTTGCGGAGAGGGGCCGGCACACCATCACTTTTGACACCAGTGGCCGAGGCGCCGGCCGGGCAAGGAAGCACGAATCGAATTCCGCGAGTCTTCTCAGGACCGTTTCATGGAATGGATTGCCCCCGACAGCCTTACAGGACCCCGCCTGTGCAACTGGCTGCGACAAGAGCGGAGCCGACCAAGGTGTCGCCAGCCCTGGCATTCCGGGTACAGACCAGCCACCCGTATTTAGTCCACCTAAGGCCGCGGACGGAAACTGTACGAATCCTGGGATCAGCAACAATGGTGCGGACGGCGCCAATGTCAACGATGATGGCCTCCAAGGAGGAACGGGGGGAGTTGGGAACCCGGGCGCTAACGGAGGCAATTCGGCCAACATCGATGCGTTTGTCATTGATGGTGACCTCAACAACTATAGCTTCATTGCCAATGGAGGCCGCGGGGGCAATGGCGGCGAGGGTGGCCGTGGTGGAACCGGGGCAAATAGCGGCAAAGGCGGAGACGGCGGGGACGGCGTTGCTTGCGGTTGCAGCCTTGGTCGTGGGGGAAATGCGGGGTCCGGAAGTGATGGCGGACCAGGTGGTACCGGGGGAACGGGAGGTCCCGGCGGTAATGGAGGATTCGCGGGAACTATAGCGGTATCTCTACCTTCGGGCAGTCCAGGAGCTACCACATCCAATACAGGTGGAACCGGAGGGACCGGAGGCGGGGCGCACGTCGGCGGAGCCGGCGGGCTGGGTGGGCTGGCAGGGAAGCCCGGTGCCGGTGCAAGCTCTTTAGCGTGCGGAGCTGGGAATCCTGGTTTTACATCTCTTGGCGGTCACAATGGCCCCGTGGGCGCTACTGGCGGCAATGGATCGAATGGGGTCAACCAGCCCAACGGACCGGCGCCAACTATCTCGCACAGGCCTCCTCCATCGGGCGGCGGAGGCGGCCTCCCCGGCGGAGATCCCTGTCTGGACGGCGGCACTGGAACCCACTTCACTCATACGGGAGGAAATGCGCCCGACTGTAGTCCCATTATCATTGATACTGAAGGAGAAGGCTTTCATCTGACGTCTGCCACTGATGGCGTCAAGTTTGACATCCGTGGCGATGGTCATCCGATCCAGATAGCTTGGACCGCGCCAGGCTCCCACAATGCGTTCTTGGTTCTGGATCGCAACGGCGACGGGACAATCAACAATGGGCAGGAGTTGTTCGGCAACTTCAGCCCACAACCGAAGTCCGCCCAGCCAAACGGTTTTCTCGCCTTGGCGGAGTTCGATAAACCCGAAAATGGCGGCAATAGCGATGGCATTATCGATGAGAACGACGCCGTCTTTGCAAAACTGCGCCTGTGGATCGATGAGAACCACGACGGCGTATCGCAGCCTAACGAACTGCACACGCTACCAGAGTTGGGAGTTCTCTCCTTGAGTCTTGAGTATTTCCAGGCGGAGCGTCAAGACCAGTTTGGCAACCTGTTCCGCTTCAAAGCTAAAGTAAATCCCAAACGCCATGACCGGAGGGATGACGCCTCCAATGTTGGGCGATGGGCGTACGACGTGTTTTTACAATGACAAAGAAATAGCTAACCTCAGTTATACGGGGTCGTGTCTGATACAGGGCCCCGTTACTTCCGTAGGTCAGCTCTGCTTTCTGTCTGCCAGCCAAAACCCGGCGATTGCTCTCTCAAGCCGAGTACCTGATACTCCTTAACCGCATATTGCAATTCCACTCGCTTGTTTGGAACATATCCTGTGACAGTAAACACAAACAAGCTTTTTATTTCCGCGCGGGCGATCAAAGCAACATAGGTATGATTCGGCTGCACCTTGACCGCTTGCACAAACATTGAATAGTTCTCGAAGGAATCCACCTCGCGAGTGTTGAACGCGAGTCGTGCGGAAACTTTTCCCAGGGGAATCTCTCCCAAGTCAGCAACCACCCCCATATCGTCACCAGCGGTCATGCTGCGGAACTGGTCCTTTGCGCCGCAAGGGCCTTCAAAGAGCAATTCCGGTGTATTGCGGCGCCGTGAAAGCGCGGAAAGGAAGAGGGCCGAATTCTGATAGCCCTGCCGGGCCTCTTCCTGTGTACGACAACTGTACGTCGGGGCGAGAGTGACGGTTTTGATCGTGTTCAGCTCCGGCAGCCCAAAATCTTCAGACTTTTGTGGCTGACTTACAGAAGCAACTCCCAGAAATGTGGCAAGCAGGACTATTGCTTTCATGGTGACCTTCTTTCGCGTATTGCTCACATATAGAATACTGTGCCTACACATTGTAGTTTACGGATTTCTTATATTGCCAGGAGTGGATTGGCGAGCAGTTTCCAAATGGGGAACAGCGCCATCCCGGCGGTTCTAACTTTCTTATAAACTTGTTTGACGAAACGACTCACTTAGTTTGACATTGCCTACTCACCGGCGTAGGGTTCAGGCCATACCCCGCACGCGGAATCCCAAAACAAGTCATACAAATCAGCACCATCAAGGAGAGCAAACATGCGATTTCCACTCGCGCTACTTAGCGTAGCCGCCTGCTTCTGCCTGGCACCGTTCGCGTCTGCCCAGGACGCGGTCAAGACTGACCCCAAACACTACTCGATCGTGAGTGAAAATGCCCAGGTGCGCATCTTGAAGGTCCACTACGGCCCGCATAAAAAGTCCGTCATGCACAGCCATCCCAACACGGTTGCGGTGTTCCTGACGGACGCCAAAGGGCAGTTCACCTTCCCCGACGGCAAGACGCAAGCCTTTACCGTGAAGGCGGGCGACGCGCAATATTCGCCAGCCGGCACTCACCTGCCAGAAAACACCGGGGACGCGGCGATGGAAGTGATGGTGATCGAACTGAAAGGCAAGCCGTCCGCAGCGAAGCCGATGGCCAAGCCAGCGAAAGCGGACAAGAAATAGCGCTTCTCCAAGCGTATCGCGGCTTCGAATCAATGAACGTATTTATTGCCGGGATAAACCGACCGGCTGGCCTTAGGTTCAGACCAGTCGGTCTGGTAGTTTTTGCTCTTACTAAATTGTCCGAAGAAGGTCCAAAGCAGGGAGTTTGGGG